>PMVV01000132.1 GCA_003166475.1 Bryobacterales bacterium
ACGCTGTTGGTATTGGAGGCGGCGATAAACAGGCGCGCGACCCATGGCGTTTCCCCTTCGGCCGCCTCGCGCTTGCCGGCGAGCCAGAGCATGTCGGTGGGATGCGGGCCGAGCCGCACGGTGGTGAGTTGGTTGCCGGAGGCGGTGTCATAGTGGCCTACGGAGCCATCCGCCCAGCTTGTGACGAAGAAGGACTTGCCATCCGGATGGAAGAGGATGCGGTAGGGGCGGCGGCCGGTTTTGACGCGATCGACGATCATGCCGGACTGCGGATTGATCACCACCACCGAGTCGTGATACAGTTCCGCGGCGTAGATCAGGCGGCCGTCGGGGGTAAGCGCGACGTCGCCGATGAAGTCGGTATGCGTGCGCTTGTCGGGCGGAACAACCGGGAAGGTGCGGGTAGCTTCCAGCGCGCCATCGGCGAAGGAGAACTCGTAGACCGCCGCGCGCGATCCGCCGCTCACGTAGACGCGGTCGCCCTTAGGAGAAAAGGTCAGGCCCAGCCAGCCGTCGGCCACGGGCACACGATGGAGTTCGCGTCCGGTAGCAGCGTCCAGCACGCTGATGGTGGGCGGCTTGTATCCGCCGTTCAACACCAGGAGGTATCGGCCATCGGGCGAGAGCGCTGTAGACATGGGGAAAGTGTCCAGCGGGATTTGTTTGCCGGCTGGTTCCAGGCGCCAGCCGCTGTTGAGCAGGAATCCGCCAGTGGGAAGCGGGCCGACCTGCTCGCGCGGGGACGGCTGGGAACACAGGAGAGCGGCAGCCAGAAGGAGGGCAACGACGAAAAATAAGCGCATCCTGCCTACGATCATACCGTGCGGCGCGGTGGATATACGCGGCGGTGGCGTGCTAAGGCAGGGCCGCCCTGGACGATCAAAGCCCAAGTTATTGGATTTAAAGAAGGTGGCGAGTTTGGGGGGCGCGGAGACACGGTGACGCGGCGATGGGGCGGCCCGGGGCCGGTGGATTTTCGAACGGGGGAAGAGATAGTTATCGCGTATCGGTTGGAGTCGTTTGCCTGGTTGTCAAACATCAGGTGGGCGGATTGCTAGCGAAACGGTGTCGCCGCAAATTGATGTCTAGACATCAAACAGGGACCATGATATGATGACTTTATGCGCACGACCCTGACAATCGAGCCCGATGTGGCGCAGCAAATCCGCCGCCGCATGACGCAGACAAAACTCCCATTAAAGCGGGTAGTCAACGACGCGCTGCGGGCCGGCTTGTCATCACCGGAGAAAGAATCCAAGGCGCGGTACTCTGTGGAAACATACCCGTGCGAATTCAAAGCCGGCATCGATCCGAACAAGCTCAATCAACTCCTGGACGACCTGGATGCCGAAGAGTTCGTGCGGAAGATGGCGCGCTGAGGGGCCCGTGTTGATACCGGATGTAAATATTCTGGTCTACGCGCATAACTCGCGCGCACGCGAGCACGCCCAGGCCCGCGAGTGGTGGGAGGAAACGTTGGCCGCATCCCGGCCCGTGGGGATGGCCTGGGTAACGATGCTCGGTTTCATCCGCATCATGACGCATCGCCAGATCCTGGAAAATCCCATGCACGTCAATGACGCCGTCCGGCGCGTGCGCGCCTGGCTGGACCACCCGCACGTCCAGATTCTCACACCCGGCGACCGGCACGGCGAAGTTCTGTTTGACTTGCTGCTGCTCCACCTGGGCACGGCCGGCAACCTTACGACCGATGCGCACCTGGCGGCCTTGGCGATTGAATACCAGGCGGAATTGGCATCCACGGACGCGGACTTTGCCCGGTTTCCGCGGTTGCGTTGGTTCAACCCACTCAAACTCAAGTAGGGCTGCCATTGGCGCTTCCCGCGCATGCTGCGAGGCCGGTAAGCGGTGCGCTGTCGTCGGCGGCCGCGCGCGCGGAACCAACGGCGTTGTTAAGGTGTCCAAAATGCAGCGGCATGGGACGATTGGCGGCCAGACTGTTCTCGACTGCACACTTAAAGGCCTGATTATCTGAAACTTTCCCTGCCGCCGGAAACTCTAAACCGATGATGGCGATTGCGCTCGCGGCAGCCTGGGTTCCTTTACGCCGGGCGGCGCGGATCGATCCGATTTCAGGCGCTGCGGCAGGAGTGACCGCGACCTTACTGGGATGGCCGGTTCTTTGTGCGAACAGCTATTCATATCTGAGCGCGACCGTGGGATCGACGCGCATCGCGCGACGCGCCGGAATGTAGGCCGCTGCCAGGGCGACCAGGATTAACAGGCACGCCACGGCGAGAAACGTCAGCGGGTCGTAAACGCTCACACCGAAAAGCAGCTTGGCCATGAGCCGGGTCAGCGCGAGAGAAGCGGCGATGCCCACCGCAACTCCGATGAGGGCCACCTTCGCGCCGTGGCCCAGAATCAATCGCAGCACATCGTTCCGCTGTGCGCCGAGCGCCATGCGAATGCCGATCTCATGAGTGCGCTGCCCGGCCAGATACGAAATCACGCCATAGATGCCGACGCACGAGAGAGCTAACGCGAGCGCGGCGAAGACGCCCAGCAGGATCATAGAGAATCGCCGCGCGGCCATTGAATCGGACACGATCTTGTCCATGGTCCGCGTATCGTACACCACAATCTCGCCGTTGACGCTTTCAAGCGCCCGCCGAATGACGCCCATCTCGATTTCCGGCGATCCTTGCGTGCGCACCACGAATAGCGGGCCGCGGGCCATTAGCGGTATGAACTGATCGGGAACCTGCGAAATCGACATATAGAACTGCGCGTGGACAGGCGAGTGGGCGTCTTCAGCCAGGCCCCATTGCTTTACGTGTCCCACGACTCCGACAATTTCCGCCGCCTTGTTCAGAATGGCGAGGTTCACGCGCCGGCCCACAGGATTCTGCCCGGCGAAGTGCAGCTTGGCGAATTCTTCGTCGATGACTATGGCAAACGTGGAATGCTCGTTGTCCGCACGCGTGAGGAATCGCCCGCGCTGCAGCGAAATAGCCATGGCTTTCAAGTAATCCGGCTCGATGACGTAAAACAGCGAGGTCTTCATTTCCGCGTCGGTCGCGGGCTTGGGCTGGCCGTCAATCCAAAACGGCACCTCGGAATCGCCAGACATGGGTATCGCGCCCCCGCTGAGCGAGGCCGCCTCCACCCCGGGAGCGTCAGCCACAGCGTCATGGAGCTGGCGCATGGAGGCGCGAGTGGCATCGGGGGCCGCACCCGGCTTCGTGGGACAGGACACGGAGAATGTGACCACGTTACGGGGGTTGAAGCCCGGATTGACGCTCCACAGTTTGGCAAGGCTGCGGATCATCAGCCCCGCACCGACCAGCAAGACGATCGCCATCGCCATTTCGACGACAACGAAAAGCCCTTGCAGCCGGAGCCGCGCGCCGCTGGACCCGCGCCCCCCTTCCTGCAACGTGGTGTGCAGGCTGGCACGGGAGGTTCTGAGCGCCGGCACAAGTCCGAAGACGATTCCCGCCAGCACGGACGCGGCCAGAGTGAAGAGCAAAACGCGGGAATCGATCTGCACGGACTGAACGCGCGGCAGCGCATCTGGCATCAGCCTGATTGCCGCCTGCGTTCCCCATGCGGCCAGCAGCAGGCCCAAACCGCCCCCGGCGCAAGAGATTACCAGGCTCTCGGTGAGAAGCTGGCGAATCACCCGGCTCTGGCGCGCGCCCAGCGCCGCGCGAATTGCGAATTCGCGAATGCGCCCGGTGGAGCGCGCCAAAAGCAAATTAGCGACATTCACGCACGCAATTAAGAGGACAAATCCCACCGCTGCCAGCAGCATCAGCAGAAATGGCCGGATGTCGCCCACCACGTCCTGTTTGAGCGGAAGGACCGAGATTCCCCTGCCCTTGTCGGCATCCGGATATGCCGCGGCAAGACCTTGCGCCACAGTGTCCATGTCTGCCTGGGCCTGCTGCAGCGTCACTGTCGGCTTGAGCCGGCCCACCGCGTCCATGCCCATGCTCGCGCGCCGATCGCGAAAGGTCGCATCGTTCCACTGGCCGATGGGCACGTAAACGTCGCTCGAATGAAAGTTGCCGCTTTCATAGCGAAAATCCGTAGGAATCACGCCAACCACGGTATAGCCGACTCCGTCGAGCGTTAACGTTTTCCCGAGCGCGTCCGGGGAAGAGCCAAATTTCCTTTTCCAGAATCCGCCGCCGATGAGCGCTACCGGCTGGGCGCCCACCTGGTCCTCCTCGGGACGAAGCAGGCGGCCCGCGACGGGATTCACGCCGAGCACTGAGAAGAAATCCGCGGAGACCATTTCCGCTTTTACCCGTTCAGGCTCGCCCATGCCCGTCAGGTTGAAATCATCCTCGCGAAAGGCCGCCATAGAGGAGAACGAACGCTGGTTGCGCACCCAGTCGAGAAAATTGAGATAGGAGATGGAAGAGTGCGAAAACTCTTTGGTCTTTGCGTAGATGGCAACCAGGCGATCCGGTTGCCGATAAGGGAGCGGATTGAGCAGCACGCTATTCACGACGGAAAAGAGCGCGGTATTGGCGCCGATGCCCAGCGCCAGGGTGAGAATCGCAATCGCCGCAAAGCCCGGCGATTTGGCAACCATGCGGATGCCGTAGCGAATGTCTTGCAGCAAGGTATCCATACTTGTTTCCCGAGGCGCTTTACCGCCTGGAGCCGCGAGATTGCCGCCGGCCATGGCGCCTCACAAATTTGATACGCCGTTGCCGTTGGTAATGTTCCTTGACCTTGCGTGCCGCACGGACCGGCATCGGCCAGTGCCTTCTCTCTCATCCGCGCGATCCGCACGCACTATTGGATAGCGCACAACGCGCGGCATGTTATCTTCGGAAACGATGCCCCATCGCCATCCGGTCCGCGTCCGGCGCGTGGATGAATGCGCCACCCTCGACGAGATTTTCCGGCACTGTCTGCCGGCCTTTGGCGGGGCGTATCTGCGGCGCATCTACACCATCCTCGACCGCGCGATCGGCGAGGGCTGCCCGCTGACGTTGGCCATCTCCGGCCCAGTCACCGTGTCGGGCCAGCACCTGGCGTGGCTCATCCCGCTGCTCGAAACCGGATGGGTGGCCTACATCAGCACGACCGACGCGGTCTGCTATCACGACGGGCATCGCAGCCTGGACGCGCATGCCGGCGATCCCATTCACGAAGTGCCGATCCACAGCGACGACGCGGCGCTGCGCGAGGAGGGCACCATCCGCGTTACGGACATGGCGTTCGACGAGGCCGTGCTGCTCGATCAGGACCGCTTCCTGAGCGCCTGCCTGGCGCGTCCCGAGTTTCAAAAGAAGATGACCGGCACGGAATTGCGTTACCGTCTGGGCGCATATTACGCCGCGCAGGAGCGGCGCAACGGAGTGCCCGCGGGACTGCTGGCCACGTGCCATCGCCTGGCTATTCCGGTGCTGGTGGGCGCGCCGGCGGATGGCAGCGTGTTCCTGAATTCGATGAAGCTGTGGGCCATGCGCAACGCCGGCATCGTGCCGGAATATGCCTTCGACCTGGACCTGCACGCCGAGGTGTTCGAGGCCTGCGCGTATCACCGCTGGGGATTGTTCGAGAGCGAAGCGCGCGCGCTGGCCACGCTAATCCTGGGCGGCGGCGTTCCGAAGAACTACAATCTGCAGCCGGAGCCGGCGCTGGGCCAGGTGCTCGGGCTTCCGAATGTGCGCGGCTACCAGTTCGACGTGCAGATCGTCACCGCGCCGGTCACGGATGGTTCACTGTCTTCCTGTCCGCCCGCCGAGGCGGTGACTTGGGGAAAGGTGGATAAGGACACTTATCTGCAGACTACCGAGAGTATGCAGGCGGATTACTCGATGGTGATGCCGTTCGTGGTGAAGGCACTATTGGATAATCACTCCAAGCGGGAGGGTTATCGTTTGTACGAACAGCGCGACGCACTCTGCGAACGGCTGCGGGAGGATGTGCGAGGCAATCGGGAGTGGCTGCTGCGCAGCGTGGACTACCCGCTGGCGCAGTAGCTACTCCAGTGAGGCAGCCCGCCCGCACCAGGGCGGGGGGTGTACTTCGCCGCCGCCGGTCGGAACCGGATCGTAGCACACGCATGCACGTGACCGGCCCGGTCGCCACGGACGCCGAATCTCTGCGATAAGCCGTTGCCGCGAGGATGGGCTGGGCGGTTAATCTGCGACTTCCCTTTTATGTCTCATACCGGATTTTACCGGCGCCACCGAAAATAACTACCGGTGGTGTCCCATTTCCATTTTCAAGTTAGGAAACCACCCCCCTTGACATATTAGCGCAGCGGGGCGAACCTGGGAGCATGGAGGACACCCAATGGCCCGGCTCTATCTAGCCGCGCCCGAGGCCAAGCAATGAGGGCGCCACACCACATCTCCTGGTTTTTCAGGCCCCCGCGTAACCGCAAGCGCAAACCCGCGCAGGATTTCTATCCGATCATACGCGAGAACGAACGGCTTATTGCTTTTCTGATCCTGGTCTTTGTGGTTCTGTTAGTCTGGGCTGGCAGCCACCAATGACCATCTTCCACGGCATTCACTGGTAGTTCTTCTCGCCGCGCGCGCCAGCCTGGGGCGGCCATGCGAGGCCCGCAAGCAAAAAATGCCGAGGCACGCGAAGCGCACTCAAAGCTGTTGCGATGCCGACACCACCGACCAGCCTTCCGCCCTGATGCTGTCCACTACGTCTGGGTATGTCGCAACGAAAGCCGTTTCACCCTGGCGCTTCAGTTCGTAATACTGCACGCCGGTCGGCAGTCCCTGTTTCAACACGGCAGATGCGGCCGTCAACTGATCGAGGAAAACGCGATTCAGGTCATCGCCTTCTGCCGCCCATCTGCCATCTGGCCGCTCAAAAACATAGCCAACGACATTGAGCGGGCCGGGGCCATCGCACACGGACCAATATCCGCGGGAGTCCCGCCAAAAAGTGGGTTTCATAGGACGATTGTATCACTGCATACCGTACGCGCCTTGACTTCGCCCCCTACTTCCCACGCACCACTTCCAAAAACGCCCGCGCGGCATGACTCAGCACGCGCCGCGTGGGATAGATCAGCCGGACCTTGCGCTCCACGTGCAACTCCTTCACCTTCACCTCGCGCAAGGGGCCCTGCTCGATCTCCTGCTCCACGCACATGCGCGGCAGAAAGGCCACGCCCTGGTTGTTCTGCACCAGCTTGCGGATGGTCTCGATGGTCGGCATTTCCACCGGCATGTTCAGCGGCACGCACCGCCGCTGAAACTCGCGCACCTCGGCGAGCGAGTTCTCCATTTCCAATTGCAGATTCTCGAAGCGGCGCGCGTAGTCGAGCACGGTGCGGCCGGCGTCGGTCAGCACCAGGTCTTCGGCGGAGCGGTCGATCAGCTTTTCGCCCAGTTCCGTCTCCAGCCGCGGTAAAGCCAACGGGACGGCGGGCTGCGCGCGCAGCAGCCGTTCGTCGGCCCACGAGAAGCTGGTTTTCCCATATCTTTTCGCGTACCCTGAAATTAGGAGCGTAGATCATGGCGAGCCTCGATTGGTCACAATGTCCCGCCGTGGAGAGTATCCCCGGCAAGGTCAGCGGCGCGTGGGTGTTCAAGGACACGCGGATGCCGGTTTCCATTGTGTTTGAAAACCTCGAAGCCGGGGCCACCATCGACGAAATCATGGAGTGGTTCCACCTGACGCGGGAACAGATCGTGACTGTCCTTGAATTTGCCGCACGAAGCCTCGACCCATTGCCAGCCCTGCAGCAGGGCGCGACATCAACGGTAAAGGCTTATCCTGTTTGACCACAGCGCACCAGCCCCGCTGCGAGATGCACTGAAAGGTCACGTGGTCATCGAAACGGTTGAACGTGGATGAGAGAGGCTTGCTAACGGCACTTTGCTCGATGCCGCCGAGGCAGCCGGCTTCGAGCTGTTCGTGACCGCCGACAAGAATATCCGGTATCAGCAGAATTTTGACGGGCCGGAAAATCTCTATCTTGCGCCGATACGTTGAGAGGGTCGTCGCTGCGGTGAGCGCGGCCACTCCGGGCAGCCACACTGAAGTTGACATCCCTTTCAAGTGAGCGCCGCTTGTGTGTCAAAGCAGCAAGACCCGGCCCGCACTGAGTCTCGTTCACGGCGTCCTCAAGGCGTTGGGCGATATCGTCACGGGAATAAGAGCGGGTCCTGGAGGACCCGCGCAGACCTGGGGGTCTGCCCCAGGGGTCTGCCCCACTTCCTACTTCCCTCGCACCACATCCAAAAACGCCCGCGCGGCATGGCTCAGCACGCGCCGCGTGGGATAGATCAGCCGGATTTTGCGCTCCACGTGCAACTCCTTCACCTTCACCTCGCGCAGCAGGCCCTGCTCGATCTCCTGCTCCACGCACATGCGCGGCAGAAAGGCCACGCCCTGGTTGTTCTGGACCAGCTTGCGGATGGTCTCGATGGTGGGCATCTCCACCGGCATGTTCAACGGCACGCGGCGCTCCAGGAATGCGCGGATCACCACGTCGCGATACGGCGAAATGACGTTGTGCGCGATGAAGGTCTCGGCGGCCAAGTCAGTAATCGAAACTGTTTTGCGATCCGCCAGCCTGTGTTTGGGCGACACCACGAAGGCCAGCGCGTCGGTATAGATCACGGTGGAAGTCAGGCGCTCGTCGGGCGGGTCGTAGCTGATCACGCCCAGTTCCAGGTTGCCGTCCAGCAGTTCGTTGGGGATCTTGCTCGACAGGCTGCGCCGCACCCGCACGTTGATCTTGGGGTGCAGCCGCCGGAAGTTCTCGATATGCCGCAACAGGTACAGCGAAGTGGATTCATTGGCGCCCACCGTGAGCGTGCCAGCCGAATTGTCGCGCAGTTCGGCCAGCGAGTTCTCCATTTCCAGCCGCAGATTCTCGAAGCGCCGCGCATAGTCGAGCACCGTGCGCCCGGCGTCGGTCAGCACCAGGTCTTTGGCGGAGCGGTCGATCAGCTTCTCGCCCAGTTCCGTCTCCAGCCGCTGCAAAGCCAGCGAGACGGCGGGCTGCGTGCGCAGCAGCCGTTCCGCGGCGCGGGAGAAGCTCTTCTCGGTGGCTATCGCCAGGAAAACCTGGAGTGCGTGCAGTTCCATGCGTTTTCAGCATAACAAAAGATTATACGGACCGCTAATATTATAAATTTGCTAAATTGCGCCGCCCCCGGCATAATGACTCAATAGGGCGGTTTCTATGAGCGATCGAGTCTACATTTTCGATACCACGCTGCGGGATGGCGAACAATCGCCAGGCTGCAGCATGAACGTGCCGGAAAAGATCCGGATGGCGCGCAAGCTGGTGGAGTTGGGCGTGGACATCCTGGAGGCGGGCTTCCCCATCGCTTCGCAAGGCGATTTTGAAGCTGTGGACGCCATCAGCCGCGAGTTTCCCTGGGCGCAGGTGGCTGCGCTGGGGCGCGCCTGCACCATGGACGTGGAACGCGCCGCGCAGTCGTTGCGGCACGCCCGCCGGCCGCGCATCCACACCTTCATCGCCACCAGCGATATCCACCTGAAGTACAAGCTGAAAAAATCGCGGCAGCAGGTGCTGGAAGAAGCCGTGGCCGCGGTGGAACTGGCGCGCCGATACGTGGACGACGTGGAGTTCTCGGCCGAGGATGGCGCGCGCACCGACCCCGACTATCTCGAGGAAATCTCCAAAGCGGTGGTGGCCGCGGGCGCGCGCACCGTGAATATTCCGGACACCGTGGGATACTCGGTGCCCTACGAATACGCCGGGCTGATCGGCCGCATCGTGAAAGCGCTGGGCGACTGCGCGATCGTCAGCGTGCACTGCCACGACGACCTGGGCCTGGCCACCGCCAATTCCATCGCGGCGGTGGAAGCGGGCGCGCGGCAGATCGAATGCACCATCAATGGAATCGGCGAGCGGGCCGGCAATTGCGCGCTGGAAGAAGTGGTGATGCTGTTCAAGACCCGCCAGGATCGGCTGCCTTACGATACGGGCATCCGCACCGAGCATCTGTACTCCGCCAGCCAAATGCTGGCTTCGATGATCAGCTTCGGCCCGCAACCGAACAAGGCCATCGTGGGGCGCAACGCGTTCGCGCACGAGGCGGGCATCCACCAGGATGGCTACCTCAAGGAAAAGACGACTTACGAGATCATGGATCCGCACACGGTGGGCGTGCCGGAAAGCAAGTTGGTGCTGGGCAAACACAGCGGCCGCCACGCGCTGAAGAAGCGCACCGAGGATCTGGGCTACGACCTGGGAAAGGAAGAACTGCAAGTGTTGTACGAGCGCTTCACGGCTCTGGCCGACAACACCAAGGGACTGCTCGACGAAGAGATCGTGGCGTTGATTGAAGAAGGCCAGATGGCGATGAAGGTGGCCGCGGACTAAGCGGGGGGGCCGTAAGAGCGAGGCTGAGAGCCCCGCGCAGGCCGAGGGCCTGCCCCACAATTTATGGATCTTAACATTTTAGTCCTGCCCGGCGACGGCATCGGCACGGAAGTGACGCGCGAGGCCGTGCGCGTGCTGCGGCACGTAGCGGGAAAGTGGAATCACCCGCTGCACATCGCGGAAGGACTGCTGGGCGGCATCGCGATTCATCGCACCGGGAGCCCGTTTCCCGAGGAAACCGCGCGCCTGGCGGCGGACGCCGACGCCACGCTGTTGGGCGCGGTCGGCTTGCCGGAGTTCGATAACTGCCCGCCGGAGAAGCGCCCGGAAAAAGGGCTGCTGGGCATCCGCAAAGCGCTGGGAGTTTTCGCCAACCTGCGGCCGGTGCGCGCCTTCGCGGCGCTGCTGGATTCATCGCCGCTGAAGAACGCGCTGGTGGAAGGCACGGACATGATCATCGTGCGCGAGTTGACCGGCGGCATCTACTACGGCACGCCCCGCGGCATTTCGGGCAGCGGGCCGGAAACGCGCGCGGTCAATACGATGACGTATACCCGCGCGGAAATCGAGCGCGTGTCGCACGTGGCCTTTCGCCTGGCGCGGGGACGCCGCCGCAAAGTCACTTCGGTGGATAAGTCGAACGTGCTGGAGAATTCGCAGTTATGGCGGCGGGTAGTCACCGAAATCGCCGTCGAGTATCCGGATGTGGCGCTGGATCATCTGCTGGTCGATAACTGCGCGATGCAGTTGATCCTGAATCCGCGCCGTTTCGACGTCGTACTGACGGAGAACATGTTCGGAGACATCCTGAGCGACGAGGGGGCCGTGCTGGCGGGATCGATCGGCATGCTGCCCTCGGCGTCGCTGGGCGGGCGCAAGCCATCCGGCGCATGGGTCGGATTGTACGAGCCGGTACATGGCTCGGCGCCGGACATCGCCGGTCAGAACAAAGCAAACCCGCTCGGGGCCATTGGCTCCGTGGCGGCCATGTTGGAATACAGTTTTGGTTTGAAGGAAGAAGCCGCCAGCGTGAATGCCGCGATCGAAGCAGTACTGGGTAGCGGACGCGTGACAGCGGACCTCAGACCATCGGGCGCGCCGGCCACCACCGAACAGGTTGGTGAAGCCGTGTGCGCCGCAATCGGATAGGCCCGGGAGCTTACCGGCTCGCCGGGCCTGTACGATCCACCGCACCGCATCGCAACCAGTCACAATAGACTTATGCCCCCACGCACCATCATCGAAAAACTTTGGGACGCGCACGTGGTCCACGAACAGCCCGGCGCGCCCACCTTGCTGTACATTGATTTACACCTGGTACACGAAGTCACTTCGCCGCAGGCATTCCAGGGCTTGCGCGAGCGCGGCATCAAAGTGCGCCGGCCCGATCTGACCGTGGCGACCACCGACCACAGCACGCCGACCACCGACCCCTCGCTGCCCATTGTCGACGAGATCGCCGCCAGGCAAGTCGCGCAACTCGAAACCAACTGCCGCGATTTCGGTATCCGGTGTTATGGAAGGCGCAGCGACCGGCAGGGGATCGTACACGTAATCGGTCCCGAACTGGGCTTGACGCAGCCCGGCATGACCGTGGTCTGCGGCGATAGCCACACCGCCACGCACGGGGCATTCGGCGCGCTGGCCTTCGGCATCGGGACCAGCGAAGTCGAGCACGTGCTGGCCACCCAATGCCTGCTGCAGCGCAAATCCAAAACGTTCCAGGTGCAGGTGGATGGCGCGCTGCGCAAGGGTGTTACGGCCAAGGACATCATCCTGGCGCTGATCGCGCGCATCGGCGTGGGCGGCGCCACCGCTTCCATACTTGAATACCGCGGCCCGGCGATCCGCGCACTGACCATGGAAGAGCGCATGACCGTGTGCAATATGTCCATCGAAGGCGGCGCGCGCGCGGGCATGATCGCGCCGGACGACACCACGTTCGAATACCTGGCCGGACGGCCGCACGCGCCGAAGGGGGCGGATTGGGATGCGGCCCTGGCGCGCTGGAAGCAGTTGCCCACCGACGAAGGCGCGGCCTATGACCGATCTATCGCGATCGACGCGGACCAGCTCGAGCCGATGATCACCTACGGCACGAATCCCGGCATGGGCATGGCGATCACGGCTGCGTTGCCCGAGCCTGAGCAAGTGGCCGACCCGCTACAGCGCGATTCCATTTCGAAGGCCCTGCGCTATATGGATCTGGAAGGCGGCAAGCTGCTGCTGGGCCATCCGGTCAATGTGGTGTTCATCGGAAGCTGCACCAATTCGCGCATCTCCGATCTGCGCTCGGCGGCCTCGCTGCTGAAGGGCCGCAAAGTGAACCCGCAGGTGCGCGTGATGGTGGTGCCCGGGTCGCAACAAGTGAAGCGGCAGGCCGAAGCCGAGGGACTGCCGGAGATTTTCCGTGCGGCGGGCTGCGATTATCGCGAGCCCGGCTGCTCCATGTGCATCGCCATGAACGGCGATCAATTGCAGCCCGGCGAGTACAGCGTTTCCACCAGCAACCGCAATTTCGAAGGCCGCCAGGGCAAGGGTGGACGCACCTTCCTGGCCAGTCCGCTGACCGCCGCGGCCGCCGCGCTGACCGGTGTGGTGACCGATGTGAGGACACTGTTATGACTTTCCGCGGCATTATGAATTTCCGAAGCCGGCTCGTGCCGCTGCCCATGAACAATGTGGACACGGACCAGATCATCCCGGCGCGCTTCCTGAAAACGATTTCCAAACAGGGGCTCGACAAGCAGCTTTTCAACGACTGGCGCTACGATGCGGAGGGCAACCCGAAGCCCGATTTCATCCTCAACCAGCCGCGCGTGAAAGGCGCGCAGATTCTGCTGGCCGGCGACAATTTCGGCTGCGGCAGTTCGCGCGAGCACGCACCCTGGGCGCTGACTCAGTTCGGATTCCGCGCGGTGATCAGCACCTCGTTCGCCGATATCTTCAAACAGAATTCGTTGAAGAATGCGCTGCTGCCGATTGTGGTGCCCGCCGATGTCCACGCCGCGCTGTTCGCCATGGTGGACCGCGATCCGGACACGGAAGTCACCGTGGACCTAGCCACCCAAACCGTGGCCCTGCCGGACGGCCGCAAGGTGGAATTCCCCATCGATCCATTCTCCAGACACTGTCTGTTGGAGGGCGTGGACGAACTGGGCTACATCCTGAAGAACGAAGCCGCAATCGCGGCGTATGAAGCGGGGCGGGTAGGTTCAATCGACACACTGGCATGATCCATCCACCGGGAGTATCAGGCGCATGAATATGCGCCAGGGTTGTCGCTCTTCGGATCGAGCGGCGGTGGAGAGGCCTTCGCTTTCGATCAACGTGGTGGCGGAAAAACGCCGGTGGTTTCAGTGCCACCCGCGCCGAGCCCCTGGCTCGGCGGTCGGACCGGGGGGTCCGACGCGGGCGAGGGCGCCCGCCCCACGGTTGGCGTGCTATGGTCGGGATTTCGATGCGCGCAACCCGGAAAGCGTGGCCCTTACTCGTGCTGCTGGCGGAGGTGCTGGCGTTCTTTCGGCAGGTCCTGTTCTACGGCCATTACGCCATCCCGTGGGATTTCCGTTACTACCATCTCTCGCAGGCCTGGTTTATCGCTCGGTCGTTCGCGCGCGGGGAGTTGCCGCTTTGGGACCCTTATACTTACTGCGGCATGCCGTTTTACGCCAACCTCACGGCGCAGCTTTTTTATCCACCGGCCCTGGCCGCGATCCTGCTGAGTAACTTCGGCGGCGGCGGACATCTGCTCTATTGGCTGGAACTGCAAATGGTCGCGCACGTATTTCTGGCGGGCGCGTTCACTTACTGGCTGCTGCGCCGCCTGGGCCTGGGGCGCGCGGCAGCAGTGGTGGGCGCGACCGTCTACCAGCTTGGCGCTTACACGGCTTCGCAAGCCGAGCACCTGGGCGCGGTGGATGCGGCCGCGTGGCTCCCGCTGGCATGGCTGTGCGTGGTGGCGCTCGGCGAGCGGTTCCGGTGGCGCTGGTTGGCCCTCCTCGCCTGTGCGCTGGCGATGTCGCTGCTGGCTGGATTTCCCGCCACCACGGCGGTGGTGTTCATCTCCTGCTTTCTGCTGGCTGCGATTCTTGCCCTGCTGCGCCGAGCCTCGCCGCTGGTGCTGGTCCGCACGGCGATCGCGGCGGCGTGGGCCGTACTGCTGGCCGCCATCCAAGTCTTCCCGACGCTTCAGCTTTCGCGCCTGAGCGTAGCGCAATACCGCAGTCAATTTCTGAAGACCGGCGGCGGCATGCCGCTGCAGGCTCTGATTTCGCTGGTGCTGCCCAATCATTACGGGATGCTCACCTTCGACGGCGGCGTTTGGAAGCATCCCTGGGAAATGACCTCTCTTTATACTTACTGCGGAATCCCTGCATTGGTGTTTGCGGTGTTAGCCGTCGTGTACCGCAGGAACCGGTACACGGCCGGCATCGCTTTGCTGACGCTTTCCGTCGGCCTGTGGATGCTGGGCGATTCCACACCGGTTGGGAAGACCATCTTCGTGCTGCTGCCGGATGCGGTGAAGGGTTCGTTATACGCCCAGTTCGCGCTGTGCGCGTTTTCGCTCGGCATGGCCGTGCTGGCGGGGTTGGGCGCGGAGCAGGTTTTCGAGGGACGCCGCCGCTGGGTGCAGGCGGCCGTGGTCGCGATGGTGGCAGCGGACTTGATCGCCGTCAGTTCCGGGCGGCCCTTCAACACCGTGGACGAACAGCTTGATCCGGGGATCGGCTACGACCACTACGCCACCGTCCCGCGGATTCCTGCGGAAATACGGCGGCTGGCGACCCGGAATGTGCCGCCATGGCGGATGGATTCGATGGAGGGATACATGGACATGGCGACGCACGGTCCGTTGTTCGAATACCCGTCGGCCAATGGCAACGATCCGTTCGCGCTGGTCAGGCTGATGCAGGTGCGGCTGTCGTTTTGCCAGGGTGTGATCTGGGGCCGTTATTACGAGATTGCCAACCCCGATTCGCCGGTGCTCAAACTGATGAACGTGCGGTATGTGATGGCGGCGCATGTGCTCGGCAAACCGGGCGCGATGCAACAGGTGCTCGAACTGCCTGGGACGCACATCTACGAGAATCCGGGCGTGCTGCCGCGGTTCTTTCTGGTAAGCCGGGTGCGTCGCGCCGCGAACATGGAGGAGGCGCTCGCCATGCTGCGGTCGCGCGATTTCGATGTTGGGTCGGAAGCCGTGGTGGAGGGACCGCTCCAGGGACCGCTCCCTTACGGTCGCGGCTCGGTAACATTGCGTGCGGGAACATCGCGCGCAGGAAAATTGCGCGCGGGAGACGTGCGGGTGCTCGCGGGAGACGTGCGGGTGCTCGAATATGGCGCGCGGCAATTCACGCTGGAGACGGACGCGGCGGCGTCGGCATTTCTGGTGACGTCAGAAACGGCGTATCCGGGATGGCACGCGTGGGTGGATGGCGAAGCGCGCGCGCCGCTCATGACGGACGTGGCATTCCGCGGTCTGCCGGTCCCCGCCGGCAAACACGTGGTGAAGATGCGATTCGATCCGGAAATCCTGTGGCGCTCCGCGTGGCTGACTCTGGCTGCGTCGGTCGCGCTGGTTCTCGCCGTGTGGTTCGGCGATAATCGAAGCACAGGGTCATGGACTTCAAAGAGCAACTGAAATCCTCCGTAGACATCGTCAAGGTGATCGGGGAATACGTGCGCTTGCGCAAGTCCGGGGTGTCCCGGTATACCGGGCTCTGCCCATTTCACAGCGAGAAGACGCCGTCGTTTTCCGTGCATGCCGGGCATCAGTTTTATAAGTGCTTCGGCTGCGGCGCATCCGGCGACGTGCTGAAGTTCGTCATGGAATTCGAGCACGTCAGTTTTCCGGAAGCGCTCAAGCTGCTGGCGGAGCGCAACGGCATTCCGATGCCCAAGCGTGCGGAGTATGCCGACGCGGACACGCGCCTGCGGGCCGCCGTATTCCAGATCCAGGAACTGGCCGAAGAGGCATTTCGCGAGCAGCTTGCCGGGCCGGCGGGCACCGAGGCGCGCCGCTATCTGGACAAGCGCGGCGTTGCGCCGGAGGTTAGTGCGCAATTCGGGCTGGGGTACGCCGAGCGCTCCGGCCGGTCGCTGCTGCGCCTTTTGGAAAAACAGGGGTTCACCGCCGAGCAACTGGAGAACTCCGGTCTGCTGGGCCGGCGCGATGACGGCAGCTTCTACGACCGCTTCCGCAACCGGTTGATGTTTCCCATCCACAGCGAATCGGGAAAAACCATTGGATTCGGCGGGCGCGCGCTCGATCCGGCCGACGAGGCGAAGTACTTGAATTCCGCCGAATCGCCGATATATAAGAAGAGCGCCGTGCTCTACAACCTGCACCGGGCCAAGGAAGGCATCCGGCGAGCGGACCGGTCGGTGTTGGTAGAAGGCTACATGGACGCCATCGGCGTCTCCGCGGCGCGTGTGCGCGAGGTGGTGGCCAGTTGCGGAACGGCGCTGACGGCGCAGCAGGTGCAGGCGTTGCGGCGGCATTCCGACAAGATCGTGGTGAATTTCGATCCGGACGCGGCGGGGGCCAACGCCGCGGAACGGTCCATCAACCTGCTGTTGGACGAGAACATGCATGTGCGAGTCGTGGAGTTGGAGGGCGGTCTCGATCCGGACGAATACTGCAAGGAACGCGGCGCGGACGCCTATCGCGGCAAGCTGGATAAGGCGCAGACTTATTTTTACTGGCTGGCCGATCGGGCGCGGGCGAAGTTCGACCTGCGCACGGCGGAAGGGCGGGTGGCGGGATTCCAATTCCTGCTGCCGGCCATTCAGCGGCTGCCAGATAAGATTGAGCGGGTAGCGGTGGCGAACGACGTGGCGGGATACCTGGGTGTGGACGCGGGGCTGGTGTTGGAAAACTTTCGCAAAGCCGCCATGGACCGGCGCGACAAGAAGGTCGCGCCCGTGCGCGAGCCTTTACGGGCGGACGAAAAGATCCTGCTGAACCTGCTGGTTTCCGATGAGGAGGCGCGCCAGGAGCTGATTCCGGAACTGGAGCAACTGCCGGCGGTGGAGCAGTTCGCCACGCGGCGCATATTCAAGGCGCTGTTCGCCCTGCACGCCGGCGGTACGGTGACTTTCGAGGAATTACACGCGCGCCTGGAGGAAAGCGATCAGGAGTTATTAGCGTCCGCGGTGTTGCAGGATGAAACGAATGGCTCCGCCGTCTCACTATCCCTTGGAGTGGAATGTCTGCGCAGCCTCGAACGCTCCAGCCTCAAGGCCCAGGTGGCCGCGTTAAAGGCCCAGGTGAAAGCGGCGGAGCGGTCTGGAGATTTGCACGAGGCACTGCGGCTGGCGGACGAACTGCGCCATCTCGAAAAGGCCGGATAGCCGCGCGCCGCAAGAAACGCGCGGGTGTACAATGTGGAAAACAGTCTCGCAACGGGTAGGGCACTTCAGTGGCACCGGAAGATAAACTCGATCGTTTGCAGCAGTTAGTCGAACAGGGCAAGGATAAGGGCTATGTGGCCTATGAAGATCTGAACGAAGCCTTGCCCGCCGGTCTCGGCAATGGGACCGAGCTTGGCAGCCTGCTGGCCGACCTGGATGGGTCCGGCATCGAGATCCTGGAAGATCCCAAACTCGAATTCGACCAGAAACTCGAGGAAGCCGAAGATCTGTTGGATCTGGACTTGGTTCCGGCGAGCGGGGAGAAGGTCGACGATCCGGTACGCACCTATCTGCGCGAGATGGGCACTGTGCCGCTGCTGTCGCGAGAAGGCGAGACGGAGATCGCGCGTCGCATCGAACGCGGCCAGAATACGGTGATGAAGGCGCTCTCGCGTTCGCCGCTGGTGATCCAGGAGATCCTGGACCGGGCGGAGGAGGTGCGGCGCGGGGCAATTGCCGCGCGCGATGTGGTGTTGCTGGCCGACCCGCTCAGCATGGACGAACCCCCGGAAGATGGCGGCGAGAGCGGCGAGAGCGGCCAGGAATTGATCGTCATGGCCGAAGAAGCCGCGCGGCATTTCAAGAAATTCCAACAGTTGCGGCAGAAGCTGAACGCCATCCCGCGCGGGCTGAAACCCAAGCAGCACGCGCATCTGCTTTGGGAAACGCATCGCGCGCGCGTGCGGGTTTCGCGGCGCATACGGACGGTCCGCTTCCAGGGATCCATGCTGCGGCGCTTCGCCGCGCGGATTCGGGCTGCTGTGGAGGAACTCGCGCCGGTGGAGCGGGAGATGGCGCGCATCCAGCGCCGCATCGAGACCTCGCCGGCGCGGGCGGAAGGCGTCAAGGAACTGCGCAGGGAGCAGCGCGGTTATGCGCAAAGAGTGCAGCAGATCGAGGAGCGCTGCTGCTCCCCGGCGGCGGAGTTGCGGCGCACGCTGGCAATCATTACCAAAGCCGGCCAGGAAGCCGAAACCGCCAAGCGCGAATTGATCGAGGCCAACCTAAGGCTGGTGGTGAGCATTGCCAAGCGCTACACCAATCGCGGGCTGCAGTTCCTGGACCTGATCCAGGAAGGCAACATCGGCCTGATGCGGGCGGTGGATAAGTTCGAGTACCGCCGCGGATACAAGTTTTCGACCTACGCCACGTGGTGGGTGCGGCAAGCCATCACGCGCGCCATTGCGGACCAGGCGCGCACCATCCGCATTCCNNATGATCGAGACCATCAACAAGCTCATCCGCGCCTCCCGCCAGTTGATTCAAGAATTGGGGCGCGAGCCCACCTGTGAGGAACTGGCCAAGCGCCTGGACCTGCCGGTCTCCAAGGTGCGTAAGGTGCTGCGCGTAGCGCAAGAGCCGATCTCCCTGGAGACTCCCGTGGGCGAAGAGGACGAGTCGCACCTGGGAGATTTTCTGGTGGACCAGGCGGGCCTGTCGCCTTCCGACGCGGTGATCAATCTAAACCTGCGCGAGCAGACCGCTCAGGTGCTGAAGACCCTCACGCCGCGCGAGGAGAAGATCGTCAAGATGCGCTTCGGGCTGGAGGACGGCAGCGAGCACACGCTGGAAGAGGTTGGGCAGAATTTCGCGGTGACGCGCGAGAGAATCCGCCAGATCGAGGCCAAGGCGCTGCGCAAGTTGCGGCATCCGAGCCGAAGTCACCGGCTGCGGGCGTTTCTCGAAGATGGCGCCGGCAACGGGTAACGCTGCCGAATCCGCGCGCCCTCAAAGATCCGGATTCCAGATATCAGCCATTTCCAGCACAAAACCTGCGACGGGAGGTTCGCCCGCGACACGGCGAGGATCGACCAGCCGCTCTGTCGTTTGACCGGGGCGGTAGATATAGACCGTGCGCGCCTCCGGATCGATCAACCATCCTAGTTTGGCGCCGTTGTCGATCCATTCCCGCATCTTGGCCTGCGCCCGTGGCAGCCGGTCTGAAGGTGAACGGAGCTCGACCACGAAGTCGGGGCACAGCGGCAGGAATTTCTTCTTCTGCTCCGGCGTCAGCGCAGCGAGCCGGGATCGCAGAACCCAAGAGGCGTCCGGAGAGCGCGCCGCGCCTCCGGGAAGAATATACTCCACATTGGAGTCGAAGTCCTTTCCGCGGCCCTCGCGCCTGGCCCAAGTGTACAATTGGGCCGTCAAACCGGCGTTCCGGTGGGATGTCTCGCCTCCAGTGGGCGGCATAATGACGATCTCTCCTTTCGCGGTCCGCTCGATGCGGAAGTCTGGGTTGGCCGCGCAGAAGGCATAATACTCCTCATCGGTCATCCGCCGCGGTGGTTGGAAGCGGATCGTCGAATCCGGCTCGATGTCGTTCAGCACCAATTGCATTGCTTCCATGATATACGATTGTCTTTAGCCGGGAGGCATTATGGAACGACGAACCTTTCTAATGGGCGCCGGTCTGGTTTCGATGGGCGCGCGGGCGGCCAACGACACCGTCGGCATTGGAGTGATCGGCCTGGGGGGACGCGGCCGCGATCACCTGAAGTATTACAGCGAGCTGCCGGGTGCGCGCGTAGTCGCCATCTGCGATGTGAATCAGGCGCAGACCGAGCGCGCCACGCAGATCGTCGGGAAGCTCGGAGGCAGCCAGCCGCACGTTCACCAGGACCTGCGCAAGCTCTTCGAGGACAAAGACGTGGACGCGGTGTCCATCGCCACGCCCAATCATTGGCACGCACTGGCCACCATATGGGCCTGCCAGGCCGGCAAAGACGTCTATTGCGAGAAGCCCGCCTGCTACAACATTTTCGAAGGCCGCGCCATGGAGGCGGCGGCGCGCAACTCCAAACGCATGGTGCAGATCGGGATGCAGGGCCGCAGCCTGGCCCACAAACAGCGCGCCATGGATCTGCTGCACTCGGGCGCTATCGGGCAAGTCTATATGGCGCGCGGCATCTGCTTCAAGCGCCGGCCGTCCATCGGCCACACACCCGCCGAGCCGGTTCCGCCGGGCCTCGACTGGGACCTCTTCCTGGGTCCCGCGCCCATGCGTGAATACACCAAGAATCGTTATCTATACAACTGGCACTGGTTCTGGGACACCGGCAACGGCGACATCGGCAACCAGGGCATCCATGAAATGGACCTGGCCCGGCGCGGCCTGGGCCGGGACCTGCCCAAAAGCGCGGTTTCGACCGGCGGGAAGTACGTTTATGAGGACGACCAGGAAACGCCCAACACCCAGATCGCCACGTTCGACTACGGCGACGCCGAAATCGTCTTCGAAGTGCGCGGCCTGAACACTGGTGGGGAGCCAGGCATTCCGGCGTCGGGTCCGAATTTCGTCGGCGTGACCTTTTTCGGCAGCAAGGGCTTCATGGCGGTGGATGAACACGGCTTTCAGATTTTCCTGGGAGACAAGCGCGAGCCGGGCGAGTCGATGAAGCCCGCCGAGGGTGAGATCGACGACACCATCCCGCACATGGCTAACTTCCTCAAAGCGGTGAAGAGCAGAAACCCCGCGGACCTTACCGCCGATGTCTCAGTCGGCGTAACTTCCGCCGCCCTGGTGCACATGGCGAACATCAGCTACCGGGTGGGGCGCAAGCTGAATTACGACTCCGCGTCCGGAAACTTCGCGGGCGATGACCAGGCCAATGCCATGATGACGCGCCCCGTGTATCGCAGCCCGTATCTAGTGACGTAGCTATGTGGGGCGGACCTCCAGGTCTGCGCGGGTCCTCTAGGACCCACTGGGCCAGCGTGGACGCCCGGCCGCAGGACTGGAGTCCCGCCCCACGAACAAGCTACTGACTAAGTAGCCCAAATGCCGCCACCCCATTCGGCGTCCCGACGTACACTTTACCGTTGACGATGGTCGGCACCATGAACTTGTTGCCCGCGCCGAACTGGTCGCGTCCGTTCGCCGCCTGACTGGTGTTGTATAGCTCCTGCGACAGATTACCGGCCGCGTACGCGTGCAGCACGGCGAGTGTGTTGTTCTCCACCGCCCACAGGATGCCGTTTGCCGCTCCGTTCGCCGAGATACTCGGCGTCGCTCCGGGATAAGGAAACTGAGTGCCGGTGGTCGAAACCGGAGTCAATGAGAGCATCGCCTTGCTGAACTGAAACGCCCGGATAGGGCCGCCCACCGCGCCAAAATACACGCGGCCCTGATAGTAAGCCGGCATCGACCAGATACCGCCGGGCAGCGCGCCATCCAGCTCCTGATAAATGGCGCTGTCGTTTGTTGGACTGAACTTACCCATATTGTCGCGGTTCACTAAGTAGATATTACTATCCTTGCCCGCACCGATTGCCAGGTGCTGCACCTGGCCGTTGGCGTCGGTCATGTCCGGCAAGATCAGCGCGCCCCCCGATCCTAAATCCTCGTCCGCATTGGATTCGGCCGTCGTATTGTACATGGTGAAATAGTCGGCCACGGTCAGTTGGCCGCTCGCGGTGGAAAGCTTGATGAAAGCGTTGCCGTAGTCGCCGCTGCTGGGGAAGCCCTGCGCGTTGAGAGTTGTATCGAAAGTGCCATTGGCGTCCAAAAAGTAAATGTATCCGCTGGAATCCGCCGCCAAACCGGCGCCGGCGCCCCAGATGGCTCCTTCGGCGCCATTGGGAGTCACGTCGATCACACTGGTTTGCGCCAGTGTCGTGGCGTTGTAGCCCATGATCCATCCGGTGTACGGAGCGTCATCGCAATGCGACGCCCACCCCAGGTACACCACCCCGCCCAGCAACAACAATCCCGATCGTTCTTTATATTGCTTGGGGTCGAACAGAGCGTAACCGCCGCTGCTGTCCTCGCCGGTTCCGGGGTACTTGGCGGCGATATCCACGGCGGCGACGAGAGCTTTACCCGTAGTCAGGCTCACTTTGTGCAGCCGTTGATGATAGTTCCCCGACGCGTCCTTGCTCATGGCCACGGCGAAGATGACGCCTTCCGAGGTGCCGGTCTTAAGCCAGATGACGGGCGTAGAGGTGATGCCGATCTGCGGAGTCACCTGCCCACAGCCGCGGTCGTCGGAAGCGGTCTCGCCGCTCGCGAGCAGCGTGACTTTCCAGAGTTGCGCGCCGGTAGCCGCATCCAGTGCATACAGGCTGTCGTTCTCCGTGGCCACGATCAGCACGTTATGAATTCCCTGGCTCGGGATTGAGACACCGGCAACGTAGAGCGGTTGCGCGTCCACCACGCCGTCCAGGGTCGACTGGAAGAGCTTGCCGAATGTGACCGAACTTACGTTGCTCGTGGTTAGGATGGTTTCCGCCAGGTTTTGCCCCGTGCGGTGCACGTCGTTATGAGAAGTCAGCACGTTGGGCTGCGCCGCCAGGGGCAACAGCCGAGCCGCAAATAGAGACCACAGAAGCAGACCCGATTGTAAGTGCATGTTTAGCCTCACTTATAGTCTGCCACTGCACCGGCTGCCGCATCTACTGCCGCGCCAGCGCGTTTGTGCGTATTCACACGGCCGGAAGGGAACTGTCGAGGATCTGGCCGGCTGCCTTCTACAGCGCCAGTTCACTGTGATACATCATGTCCTTCAGGTTGAACTTGCTCTTAACCTCGATCTGTCCCAGTTTTGTGGTGAACAGGACCTCCCGGTCGTCGGCCGTGAGCTGCAGCACCTCGCGCGGAAAGCCAAACAGCAAGGTGGGCATTCCGGAACTGCTGACCGGCCCTTTCTGCACCGCGCTGGGCTGCGCCGGGGACTTTCCCTTCGGCTCCAGATAGGTCAGGTTCTTGATACGTTCGAGCACCTCATCGCTCAAACCCTTCGATACCGCGGTGTCGCTGTCGGGGTCGTCGGAGTGTTGCCGGCTGGAGGACAGAATGGGAACGCCGCTCACGCTGATGACATACGCGCCGGCAAGGCCCTCCGGCAGCGGCGTCTTCAAGGCCTCTTGGACGGGCTTGGCGCTCTCCCAACGGACCGTGGCCGTGTACGACACGGGCATCGGACCGCCGCCCCCGCCTCTGCCGCCACCCGTGCTGCGGCCACCCATGCCGCCGCCACCCGGATAACTTCCGCCTCCGCCGCCGGGGTAACTGCCGCCTGCGCCACCCGGGTAACCTCCGCCTCCGCCAACACCGGGGTCGCCCATGCCGCCGCCGTTGCCTCCGCTCCCGCCATACTTGCGGCTCATCGCGGGCGAGGAGGCGATGACTTGCCTGGCCCAAGGCGATTTCGTCACCAGCTTATCGATTTCGTCGGAAGACCATTCGGCTGGCTCCTTTTTGTTCCAGAAGTCCGAGCTGCCGGCATACAGCCGCAGCGAGGCTTGAACGCCGGCGCCGGTCGCCAGCATGAGCAGTCCGCGGCGCGTAAGTCCGAGTTGTTGAAGCACAGTTATCTCCTAATAAGCTTCAGACGTTAGAAACGGCGCCTAAGGTTGCAGTAGAAATTCCGTCGGATTCTGCGAGAATGGAGTCATGCGGCACATTGCGATCTTCCTCGTGCTCCTCGCGCTCTTGCTGCCGGTGCGGCTGCCGGCGCAGTATTCCCGCCGGCGAGGGCCGTCCTCAGCCACTGCGAACTCGGGTCCCTATGGCGGCCCCGCGGTCACTTTCAGTGGGACGGTGAAGGCGCTCACCAAGAAGGAACTCGTCGTGGACCTGGATCGCCCCGACCCCGACGCCGAGCAGCAGAGCCTCACCTTCCGCTTGTCCAAGAAAACCAGGTTTCTGAAGGGCGATCAGCCGATTAAACTATCCGATATCGAGGCCGGCACGCACATCTCGCTGGATGCCACCAGAGACGGCGACCTGAAGTTTTCGGCGCTCAACGTGATGGTCGCTCCACCGGGCAAACCCGCCGAGAAACCGGGCGATAACGCCGAAAAGTAGGACGCCGAAATGCATATTTTATACTTCGTGATTACCGTGGCGTTCGCGCTCATGGTGACGTATTCCGGCATCGGCAAAATACGGCGCGATCCCCTGCCGGTGAGAGTGGTCCACGAAACGATCGGTCTGCCATTGAAATACTTTCCGCTGCTGGCCGCGTGCGAGTTTGCCGGGGCAGTGGGACTCGTGGCTGGAATCTGGTGGCCGCCAATCGGAATCGCCGCAGCAATCGGTCTCGTCCTCTATTTCGTGGGCGCCATCGTGTCCCATCTGCGTGTCGGCGATGTCAAAGGCATCGGCTCCGCCGCATTTATGCTGGTGCTTGCCGCGATAGCGCTGGCCCTGCGCGCCGCGGCATTCTGACTTCTGTCTCCTGGTCTGTGACTCCCCTCGAACCCGCTGATGCCACAGGAGTCTGGCTGTGGGGCGGCCAATCTTNNGCCGGTGGCTGGGCTGTCTTCTGACTCCTGACTTCTTCCTATCGCCCCTTCACCCTCTCCATCTCCCCATACACGTCGCGCTTCGACAAACCCCGGCGATGCGCCACCGTCTTGATGGCCTCCATGCGCCCCATTCCTTGGGCCATCAACGCCTCCACGGCCTCGGCGAGCGGCGTGTCGTCCTCCGCCGCGCCCGTACGCTTGCCGATCAGCAGCGTGATCTCGCCCTTCACCGATTCGCGCGCCATCAGCGTGGCCCGGATCTGGGCCGCCGTGCCACGCAGCAACTCCTCGTGCATCTTGGTGAGCTCCCGCGCCACCACCACCGGCCGGTTCCCCAGCGCCTCCTCAACCGCCGCCAGCGCATCCACAATGCGATGCGGAGCTTCGTAGAAGATCAACGTGGCCGTCTCGTCTTTGAGAGCCTCCAGCGTGCGCAGCCGCTGGCCGGACTTGGCCGGCAGGAATCCGCCGAAATGGAAGCTGTCGGTGGCCAGGCCGGATGCCGCCAGCGCGGTCAGCACCGCGGACGCGCCGGGTACCGCCTCCACGCGGATGCCGCTGTCGATCGCCGCGCGCACCAGCCGATACCCTGGGTCGGAGATCAGCGGCATGCCCGCGTCGGAGACCAGCGCCACGGTCACCCCGTCGAGCAGCTTCGCGGTCAGCTCCTGGCTGCGCTCCGCCTCGTTGTGCTCGTGATAACTGACCGCCGGCGTGCCGATTCCGTAACGATCCAGCAGCTTGCGTGTCTGCCGCGTGTCCTCGCAAGCGATCAGGTCCGCTTCTTTCAGCACGCGCACCGCGCGGAAGGTGATGTCTTCCAGGTTGCCGATGGGCGTTGCCACCAGGTACAGCGTGCCGCTCAGCGCTTGTCCTCCTTACAGGGCGGGGCGGGCAGCTTCACCAGTGGTATGTGGTCGATGCTATCCGGCTCGGCGGGCGGCCGCAGGATCGGCATGCGCTCCGCGTTCTTCTCCACGCGCGCTTCCAGCAGCGGAATGGAGCACACGGGCGCCTCTTCCTGGTTGTAGCTCTTCAGCACTTGGCGCAGGGCGCGTTTGGCCTCCTCACCGGCCGCGCGCGCCGGCGGCGTTAGGATGAACTGCGGCACCCCGGGGAGCCGCACTGGCGGAGTCTGGGCAGATGAAGCCGTCGCCCAAATGCCCGCCGCGACGATGCCGATTGCTCGACGATACATAGGCCTCCTCCCCGACTACATGCCCCGAAAGGACATTTCCTTTCACAGGCTAAAGCCTGTGCCACCTTCACAGGCTAAAGCCTGTGCCACCTACCTTTCCAGCTTCTGATGATAGTTGGGATAGTCGGGCTTCTTGTATTCCGGCAGCGGGTTCTTCTTAAGCTGCTCCAGCACGACTTCGACAGCCTTTTCAAGCTGTGGATCGTGCCCCTGCCGCACCAGCGCGGGATCCATCTCAACCTCGATATCCGGCGCGATGCCGTGGTTCTCCACCTCCCACTCGCCTTTCAAGCCGTAGATGGCCACGCGCGGCGCAGTCACACGGCCGCCATCGACAAGCTGCGGGTAATCGTAGATTCCCACCAAGCCGCCCCAGGTGCGATTGCCGATGAGCGTCCCGATGGCGGCCTTGCGGAAGTACCACGGCATGGCGTCGCCGCCGGAGCCCGCGAATTCATTCACGATCATCACCTTGGGTCCGTAGATGGCGCCGGCCGGACTGGAGAAATCGTGGCCTTCGCGCGTGGCCATCAGGCTCATCAGCGGACGACGCAGGTGATCGATAATGTAGTCGGCCAAATCGCCGCCGTGATTGAAGCGCTCGTCCAATATGGCCGCCTCCTTGCCCACCTGCGCAAAGAAGTAGCGGTTGAAATTGGTGTACCCGCCATTAGCCGTGTCGGGAAGATGCACGTAGGCCACGCGGCCGCCGGTCATTTGATCGACCTTGCGCCGGTTGGATTCGATCCAATCCAGGTTGCGCAGGCCGAATTCGTCGTCGGCGGGCACCACGGTCACCTCGCGCGCACCAGTGCCGCTGGGATCGGACCCGACTTTCAGCACCACCTGCTTGCCGGCGGTCTCCTGGAAGAAGCTGAAGATCTCATCCGAGCCGCGCAATTCGCGGCCATTGACCGCCAGCAGATACTCGCCGGCTTTCACGTTGACACCGGGTTGGGTGAGCGGCGCGCGAAGCTGCGGGTTCCAGTTCTCGCCATTGTAGACTTTGGCGAAGCGGTAACGGCCGTTCTCGATGGAATAGTCCGCGCCGAGCAATCCTACTTTCACTTTGGGCGGCTCGGGACGATCGCCGCCGCCCAGGAACACGTGGCCCAGCGTGAGATTGCCGAGCATCTCGGTAAACAGGTAGTTCAGATCGTCGCGCGTCGAGACACTCTCCAGGTACGGGGCATAAAACTTTTCGGCGGCGGCTACGTCCAGCCCATGCGCGTGCGGGTCATACAGGAAGTCGCGCTCGATGCGCCATACTTCGTGGTACATCTGCTTCCATTCTTCGCGCGGGTTTACCCACACTTCCATGTCGCCCAGCTTGAGCGCGGCGGCATCCGGCTTGGGCGGCTCAGCCGTCGGAGTGATGCGCCACTGATCGCCCTGCTTGATCAGCATCTTCTCGCCGTTAGCGGAGACTACGAAACCCGACACATTGTCGGCCAGCTTGTCTACCTTGCGTTTTTTCAGATCGAACTTCTGGATGGTCATCGCCGGTGGGCCGTTTCCTTCGTAGTCCGGGGGCGCTTCCAGCAGCAGCACTTCGCCTTCTTTACCCGCCGACAAGCCCTGGTAATTGCGGGCCGGCACGGGCAGCGTCAAGATGCGCTGGCCGATGCCCTCGAAATCGATGTGCACCACCGGCGGCGCCTTGGGCTTGTCCTTGGCTTCTTCCGTCTTTGCTTTATCGCCGGACGATTTATCTTTATCGGCGGCCTTGTCCTTGGCGGCCGCGTCCTTTTCTTCACCCTTTTCTTCGTCGCTCTCAGGCGCCAGCGGCGATGGATCGTCCTTGGACAACACCGCCAGATACACACTGCGCGTGCCGGGGTGGCCGATGCTCGACATATCCAGCCAACTGACTCCCAGCCCCACATCCGTGCTGGCAGTCAAGTATAGATACTTGCCGCTCTTATCCCAGTCCGCGTAAAGCGCGTCGCTGAATCCATCGGTGACCTGGTTGATCTGGCGGTTTTCCAGGCCATAGATGTAGACGGCGTGCAAATGGCTGGGGAGCTGCCTGGTGTACACCAACCACTTACTATCCGGCGACCAGGCGGGATTGAGCGTGTGAAAGGGACTGTCGTAATAGTCCGTATCGACCTTCACCGGCGCGCCCTTCTCCACATCCACATACCAGAGGTTCAAGCGCTTGTCGCAATACGCGATTTTCTTGTTATCCGGCGACCACACCGGCGAGTAGAAGTAAGAGGGCGGTGTTCCCAAGTCGACCTTGGTCGTTTCCCCCAGGCCGTTCTGATTGCGGATGTGCAACTGGTACTCGCCGGATTCATCCGAAAACCAGGCGATGCGTTTGCCATCGGGCGACCAGGCGGGATCGCGGTCGGCCACCGACGGGCTGTTGGTCAGATTGCGAATGTCGCCCTTCTCCGCGGGCACGGTGACGATCTCGCCATGCACCTCAAACACGGCGCGCGCGCCCGTGGGTGAAAGGTTGGCGTTCAGAATGCGCTTGGCTTCCAGTTTCTCGAAGTGCGGACGGACTTCGGGAAACTCGCCAGGCAGGCGCACGTCCACGGTCTTGGTTTTCCCGGACTTCAGATCGAGTATGTGCAGCGAACCGAACTGCTCATAGACGATGGCGCCCGCGCCGGCATCGGCGGACTTGAAGTCGAGGCCCTGATTGCGCACGACTTCGGAAATCTCGTGGTTCGCAGTATCGTAGGCGAACAGGCTCACCGGGCCATTGCGATCGGAAAGGAAGTAGATTTTCTGACCCACCCACATGGGGTTAAAGTCGTTCGAATTGTTGCGCGGAATCTTCTCCACGTGCGAGTCGGAGAGGCGCGCGATCCAGATGGCCATAGTCTGGCCGCCCCGGTAGCGCTTCCAGGCGGCCTGCCATTGCATTTTCGGCGTGTAGGCTAGTAATGAACCATCCGGCGAGAAAGCGCCGCTGGAACCCATGGGCAGCGGCAGTTCCGCCGGGTATCCGCCCTCCAGCGGTACCGTGAAGAGCTTGGGCGGATCGGTGCTGCTGCTGCGTCCGGAGACAAAGAGAATGCTCTTGCCGTCGGGAGTCCATCCAGCGGGGCTATCGTACGACGGGTGATAGGTGAGGCGCCGCGGTTCGCCTCCCGCGGCCGGGATGACGAAGACATCGTCGTTGCCGTAGTAGTCGGCGGTGTAGGCGATCCACTTGCCATCCGGGGAGAAGTAGGGGTCGCATTTGGACCCGACGCCGGCGGTGAGGCGCTGCGCATCGCCACCCTGGCGGCCGACGGTCCAGATATCGCCCGCGTAGCAGAATGCGATTTGGTCGCGGCTGATGGTGGGATGCCGGATCAGCAGCGGCTTGGGAGCCTGTGCGCAGCAAAGCGCGGCAAGCAGGATGGCACAAAGCGGCAGTGTAATATAGCGATTCATATCAGTCCAGCAGCCAGTATACATCCCTAGCTGTGGGGCAGGCCATCGTTTTTCGTGGCCTGCCGAGTTCGAGCACGGTGCGCAGACGACAAACAACGATCGTCTGCGCCACGCCGGGCGCTAGCGGTGCTACGGCTCAATCCTGACCATCACTACGCCGTGACTCGGCACCGATGCCGAGAAGCTGCCGGTCTTCTCGCCAAGATCCTTCTTCGCCCAAAGATCGCGCACCTTCGCCGGGACATGGACCGGATACCCGATGTCGGTCCAAGAGACCGTGATGTTCGCTTCGGCGCCAGTCCTGTTCAGCAACGCCACGGCACGGCCGCCGTCGGCAAGCTGCTTTGCCCAGACTTCCAGGCCGTCGGCCCGCTTCACTCTATGTCCCTCGCGGCCTAATGGGTCCTGGTCGATCGCGATGACTTCCTTATTAGTGAGAATGTCGTGGATGTCGGCGCTCATGCTGCGGATATCGTTGCCGGCCATCAAGGGAGCCGCCAGCAGACACCACATGCTGAAGTGCGCGCGATACTCGGTCAGGTTCATCCCGCCATTGCCGACTTCCAGCATGTCGGGATCGTTCCAGTGGCCCGGCCCGGCGTACGACTGCAGACCGTCTTGCAAATCGAGGATCTGCACGACACCCAGGCCGCCCCATTTCTCGCTGCCTTCCCATTTGTCGACGATGTCGCCGGTGCTGCGCCACAGGTTGCCCACATCGCCCGCCCACAGCCATGGCTTGGTGGATCCCCATTCGCACAGGCTGAACACGATCGGCCGGCCCGACTTCTTCAATGCGTCGCGCATGATCGAATAGGACGCCTGCGAATCCTGCGTGCTGTGGTTGCACCAGTCGTACTTCAGATAATCGACGCCCCACGCGGCGTACTGGCGGGCATCCTGGAATTCGTAGCCCCGCCCGCCAGGACGGTTCTGGCATGTGCCGGTGCCGGCGTCGGAATAAATGCCGAACTTCAGCCCCTTCCCGTGTACGTAATCGGCCAGCGACTTGATGCCTGAGGGGAAATGCTTGGCGTCCGGAACGATGTTGCCCTGAGCGTCGCGATCCACCTGCCAGCAATCGTCGATCACCACGTATTGATAGCCGGCATCCTGCATGCCGCTCGAAACCATGGCGTCGGCGGCCTGCTTGATCAGGTCCTCGCTCACATTACATGCGAACTTGTTCCAACTGTTCCAGCCCATGGGCGGCGTGCGCGCCAGTCCATTGTCAAGCGCCTGCAATTGACCGGCTGCCGCCAGGAAGCCAACGGCCGCGATCCCCAGGGCAACGCGGCCGATTCGAACTTTTGTATCCATGAGTCTTAATTACCACATTTCGAGCGAGACGCTCGTGGGGCAGGACTCCAGTCCTGCGGCCGGCGTCCACGCCGGCCTGTTCGTGCTCGGATAGGGCTGATTTCGTCGTGCGCGAAGAGCGGGTCCTGGAGGACCCGGCCCAGGGGACCCCGACCTGGAGGTCCGCCCCACAACTGCCGCGCATTTCCAGGTGCGAAGCTCGGCTACCCCTTTGTCTTCGGCGGCACGAAATCCGGCGGCAAGGCCGCGCCTTCGCCGAAGAAGTAGTCGTCCATCTGCTTCAGCAGAAACTCCTGCGCCTCCTGCGTCCCCAGGTTGAGCCGGTATTCGTTCATGATCATCTTCATGTGCTCTACCCACATCTTCCAGGCTTCCTTCGAGACGTTCTCGTAAATCTTCTGGCCCAGCGGGTGTCCCTCGAACGGAACTTCGTCCAGCCCCTGCATTTGTTTCTGAAACTTGACGCAAAACACCATGCGCGCGCCAGCCGGCACTTCGATATTGACCGGGTTCACCGGTCCGCTACCACATCCCATTCCAGTCTCCTCGCTCCAGGATACTACTCCCAGCCCTCCGCTCAGTGCGCCCCCGCCTGAATGGTTACTTTGCGGCGGCTGACGGACGGTTCCGGCTGCCCGTTGGCATACGCGGCCGCCTTCAGGATCGACGGGCCGGCGGTCTGCGGCACGTGAAACTCGATGGCATAAGTCTGCTGTCCCAATCCCGGTACTCGAAAGGGCAATTCCTGGCGCGCCAGTTGCTCACCGCCCTCGCGCTCCAGCGTGAGCGTCAGCTTGCCCTCCGCCGCATCGTACGCGTCGTTCACCATCATCACCGCGATGCGCCGGCTGGAGCCAGGCTCCAGCGTGGGCTGCCAGAAGTTCAGATAAACGCCCAGCGGCTTGAACGCCTCCCGCATGTAGTCCGCGAAGTGCGGCTCCAGTTTCAGCGCCGCCACGTCCTCGAAGTTATCGCAAGTGTATGCGCCCGGATAGCACGCCGTCAGATACACGAAATGCAGCACCCCCGCATAGTTGCGGTAGGCGCGCCAGTATTCGGTCAACCCGCCCAGCAGATAGGCGTCCAGCGCCAGCCTGTCTTGCGGGCTGGCGTTGGCGCCCAGCAAGTGCTCGTATACCTTGCCCGTCAGTTCCGTGGGCGTGCCGTCGCGCAGCAGCCACAGCCAGCCGTATTCGTTATCGATCTGCGCGTGCCCGGTGGGCGTCGACCCCGCGCGGCCCTTCCCCGACATGCCCTCGAGTTCCACCGCCTCGAACGGCTTCTCATCCTTCTCGCTGCCTTTCTGGAATAAGTAAGGATGGTCTTCCACCGGATCGTCCGGCCCCACGGATGTGTTGTAACTGTTCTCCCACGGCCGCGCGGAAAGGTCGAGCCCGCGCACGGCGGGGATGATCTTCTCCGCAAACACGGCATCCAGCGATTCGTTATTGGCGTCCCAGATGGCTACGCTCGGATGGTTCCAGTTGTCGCGCATCCACTCGCCATATTGGCGGACCATCTCGTCCGCGTTCCAGTTCCGCTTGTAGCGATTGTGGAACCAGTCGGGCGCGCCGGTCCAGACGGCAAACTCATTCTGGATGAGCAGCCCGGCTTCATCGGCGATATCCAGCCACTTGTCCGGCACCGGTCCGATGCAGAAGCGGAAGCTGTTCCAATTCATCCGCTTCGGGATGTCGATGAGCAGCTTGCGTACCCAGGCATCGTCCCACGGGAGCGCGCCCGCCAGCGGATCTTCGAAGAACCGGTGCAGCGTGATGTTCGATCCACGCAGGAAATAGATGCGGCTGTTCAGATACGCCCGCCGGGTCGCTGTGTCAAAGCGGAACTCGCGCATGCCGAAGCGCGTGGTGGTGCTGTCGCCGCCCGTCGAAGTTTCCAGCACATAGAGGAACGGATGCTCGGGCGTCCACAGTTCCGCCGCGGGCACGGCCACCGTCTGGGTCACAGTCTTCTCTTCGCCCGGCGCCAGGTCGACGCGCAGCGGCGCCGCGTGGCCGGCATGGCGCACGCTCTCGGTCAGCACGAACCGCACGCGCGCCGCGCCGTAGTTCTTGACCTTCGTTTGCACGGTGATCTGGGACGTCGCAATCCGCGGGGCCACCTGCACACTCTCGATCGCCGGGTTGTCGCTCAGGAACAACGACACGCTGTCGTAGATCCCCGGCGTCCACCTGTTCTTTTCGAAATCGGTGCCGGTGGGATAATCCACCGGAAGCACACCCGGATGCGCGCCGATGCGCACCACCAGCCGGTTTTCGCCTTCCCAGTCGATGGCGCGGGTGACATCGAAGTAGCCCGCCGAAAAGCAGCCGGCATGCTCTCCGATCTTCTGCCCGTTCAGCCACACCGCCGTGCCGAACTGCGCCTTGTTGACGCGTAGGATCGCGACCTGCTTGCGCACGGTAGCGCGAAACGTTTTGCCGTACCAGAAGTAGTTTCGGCTCTGATGCGGAACGCCGGCGCCCTCCACCAGCGCGGACTCAGGCAGCTTGCCCTTGTTCACGCGGTTCACAATCACTTCTTTGCTGTCGAACTGGTCGACATCCGCAAAGCCCGGCTGCGCCAGGTGCGCGAGGCCAGGTACCGGCACGCGGTGATGCCACTCCTGCGGCATCGCGTCCGCCGTTACGCTGTCTTCAATCTGCCATTCTCCATCGAGAGAGAGCGTGACGCGCTCCCCGCCCCAAGCGCCGGCTGCCAATGCCAGACCGGCCCAGGCCAGCGCCCAACGCGCTTGTGCCGCCATACGGCCATCAAGGTAGCACGTTCCAGCGCGCGATCACGCGCGTCTCGCGTTCGTAGCCCAGCACGCTGACCGACGCCGTGCCCAGCGCGAAGAACCTGCCGGCGTCGGGAGGCAGTCCGAGCCAGCAGGCGGTCAAGATGCGCAGCAGGTGGCCGTGGGCGAACAATGCCACATGGCCGCCGGCTTTTGCCGCGCGCTCGATGACGCGACTGGCGCGCGCGGCCACCTGTTGGATGGTCTCGCCCTGCGGCACAGGCGACGTCCAGATGGTCCAGCCCGGCACGCTCTCCTGGATCTGCGCGCTGGTGCGGCCTTCGTAAGCGCCGTAGTCCCATTCGCACAGATCCGGCTCGATCTGGGCCACGCCGCCGTAGCCCGCCAGGTTACAGGTTTCGTGCGCGCGCTGCAACGGGCTGGTCAGCACCAGGGCGAAGGGCCGCTTCGCGAGGTAGCGTCCGAGTTCCTCCGCCTCCCGCACCCCGGCCGCGGTGAGCGGGAGGTCCGTGCGTCCGGTGTGCTGCCCCGAGAGGCTCCACTCTGTCTCCCCGTGACGAATCAGCCAGATTTCCGGATCGGAATTGGGCGAAGGCATGATGGGCATGATAATGATAAAGCATACCCGATGGAGCGAGAATAAAGGAACATGTCCCTCGACCCGAAGGCGGGCAAACCCGCGACGCCCTCCATGCTGGTGAACGTTCCTCGCCTGATCACCGCCTACTATACCGGCCGGCCAGATCCCGCCGACCCGGCGCAGCGGGTGGCGTTCGGCACCTCCGGCCATCGCGGATCGTCGTTCGCGCTCTCGTTCAACGAGGCCCACATCCTGGCCATCACACAGGCCATCTGCCAGTACCGCAAGCAGGAGCACATCACCGGACCGCTGTTCCTGGCGATGGACACGCACGCGCTCTCCGACCCGGCCTGGGTCAGCGCCCTGGAAGTGCTGGCCGCCAACGGTGTGGACACCATGATCGACAGCGCGGGCGGATATACGCCGACCCCGGCGCTATCGCACGCCATTCTGACTTACAATCGCGGCCGTGCCGACGGCCTGGCCGATGGCATCGTGATCACGCCTTCGCACAACCCGCCGGAAGATGGCGGCTTCAAGTACAATCCGCCCAATGGCGGACCGGCCGACACCGGCGCGACGCGCTGGATCGAAGACCGCGCCAACGAATTGCTGGAGGGCGGGCTGCGGAAGATCCTGCGCATGCCCTACGAGGGCGCGCGAAACGTATCCACGACACACCGGCACGATTATGTTTCGGCGTACGTGAACGATTTGGGCAGCGTGCTGGACATGGAGGCCATCCGCGGCGCGCGGCTCAACGTGGGCGCGGACCCGCTGGGCGGCGCCGGCGTGGCCTACTGGAGCCGTATCAGTGAGCGCTACGGCGTGCCGCTCACGGTGCTGCACGATACGGTGGACCCCACCTTCCGCTTCATGTCCGTCGATTGGGATGGCAAGATCCGTATGGACTGCTCCTCGCCCTACGCCATGGCCGGACTGATCGCGCTGAAGGACCGCTTCGACGTGGCCTTCGGCTGCGACACCGATCACGACCGGCACGGCGTGGTGACGCGCAGCGCAGGCCTGCTGAATCCGAATCATTACCTGGCGGTGGCGATTTCATACCTGTTCCAGCACCGGCCCGGATGGCCCGCCGGGGCCGCGGTGGGCAAGACGCTGGTGTCCAGCAGCATGATTGATCGCGTGGCGGCCAGCCTCAAGCTGAAGATGGTGGAAGTGCCGGTGGGATTCAAGTGGATGGTGGACGGCCTGGTGACTGGCGCGTTTGGCTTTGGCGGCGAGGAGAGCGCCGGCGCGTCGTTCCTGCGGCGCGACGGCACGGTGTGGACCACGGACAAGGACGGCATCATCATGGGGCTGCTGGCGGCCGAGATCCTGGCGCGCACCGGTCGCGATCCCGGCGAGTTGTACCGCGGACTGACGGAGAAGTTCGGCGCGCCGGTTTATGAACGCATCGACGCGCCAGCCACGCCCGAGCAGAAAGCGATTTTGTTGAAGCTCTCGCCGGCTGATTTGCATGCCGCCGAATTCGCGGGCGAAAAGATCGAGGCGACGTTAACCACCGCGCCCGGAAACGGAGCGCCCATCGGCGGGTTGAAGGTGGTGACGGCGAATGGCTGGTTCGCCGCGCGGCCATCGGGCACCGAAAGCGTATATAAGCTTTACGCGGAGAGTTTCCTGGGCGAGGACCACCTGCGAAGGATACAGAAGGAAGCGCGCGAACTGATCGCCCAGACGTTCGCCGGCCAGTAGGACAGGCCTCCTGGCCTGTCCAGTGTGTTGTGGGGCGGGCGTCCACGCCTGCGGCGGGTCTCCAGACCCGCTCTTCGCAGGCCGGCGTGGACGCCGGCCGCAGGACTGGAGTCCTGCCCCACGATTATTTGCAGCTTGATTGGGAGACGTGCGCATGACGAAGAAACATCATTACTCAGTCGCCGTCGAATGGACCGGCAACACTGGCACCGGCACATCCGGTTATCGAAACTACGACCGGCGGCACGAAATCTCCGCCGGAACCGGGAAGCCACCAATACCGGGTTCCTCCGATCCGGCCTTTCGCGGCGATCCAACGCGCTGGAATCCCGAGGAGTTGCTGGTTGCTTCGCTATCTGCATGCCATCAACTCTGGTATCTCCATCTCTGCGCGGACGCAGGGATTGTCGTCCTCGCTTACGTTGACCGCGCCGAAGGCGTCATGGAGGAAGCCGCTGACGGCGGGGCAACTTTCGTGCGTGCGATCCTGCGTCCGCATGTCACTGTCGCCCCCGGCTCCGACATGACAAAGGCGCGCGAGTTACATGCCGCCGCGTACGCCAAATGCTTCATTGCAAGGTCGGTGAACTTTCCGGTTGAACACGAGCCGGAAATCACCGAATCCGCCGCGCCAGCGCCCGCACCACCATCCGCAAACGGTCCGGCCACGGCAGACGGGCAAGATTCACGCGCACCACGCCATTAGTGAAGTAAGTCTTGCGCGAATAGTCGATGGCGACCTCCACGACGACGGGACGCTTGGCTTCCATCAGCGCGCACGCTTGCCGCAGGACCGAGTCTATCTCCGCATTCCTGGCTAACATCAGATACTCTGCGCCAACAGCGCGGCAGAATGCGGGTAAGTCGTAGTCCGGCAACTCGCTGCAACTCTTGCGGCCCAGCGCGGTCTGCTGGAACTGGGCGATTTGCGCCAACTCGCGGTCGCGCAGCAATAGCACCATCACCGGCAACTGCAACTGCGCCGCGGTCAACAACTCCAGGCCGGTCATCAGGAATGCGCCGTCGCCCGCCAGCGATACTACCGGCCGGCCGGGACACGCCAGCGCCGCTCCCAAAGCCGCCGGCACCGCGTAGCCCATGCAAGAGTAATCGATGGGCGCCAGGAAGGAGCGCGGCCGGTCGAGCCGCAGGCACTCGACGGCCAGGAAGGTGCCGTTTCCGCTGTCGGTAGTATAAATCGCCGCGGGGCCGACTAAGTCCTGCGCGGCCTTGAGTAACTGGGGCGGCGTGACCTTTTCGGCATCCGCCGGAGCCTCCCAGCCCGACCATACCTTCGCGTGGCCCGTGCGAATAGACTCCCTGAGTGCCGGATCGGCCTGGCGGGCCGGAAGGTTAGTCAGCAGCGCCGCGATAAATGGAGCGGCGTCCGCAACCACGGCTAAGTCGGCACGATAATTCTTATCCAGCACGGAAGGGTCGATATTCACGTGGACTAACTTGCCGGGCACCTCCAGGCCGTAGCTCCCGGTACCCACCTCGGAGAAACGGCAGCCAATGGCCAGCGTCAGGTCGCAGCCCGCGGCGATTTTCTGCATGAACGGAGGCGCGGCCGCGCCGAATCCGCACCACAGCCACAGAGGATGGCTCTCGGGAAAGATGCCTTTGGCTGCGAAAGTGGTCGAAACGGGAGCCTCCAGCCGCTCGGCCAGTGCGACCAGATCGGCGCCGGCGCCTGCGGCTCCGAGTCCCAAATACAGCAGCGGACGGCGGCAGGCAGCCAGCAGGCTGCGGGCCTGGTCCAGGTCCGCCGCGCGAAACGTTGGCTGTGCATCCGGCTGGTCGGCGTAGGCCTCCAGGTCCACATCGTGGCGAAAGATGTAGTGCTCCGCCGGGACCTCCACGAACACCGGACCCGCAGGCGCCGCGCGGGCAATGCGGCAGGCGCGGCGGATAGTAGCGTAGAGATCCGTGCCCTTGTCGATGAGGAATTGCGCCTTGGTCACGGGACGCGCGATCGCCAGTTGATCGACCGCGTGAAGTTGATATGACTTGCCGGTGTCGCGCCGGATGCCGCAGGCCAGCACCAGCATGGGGATGCCATCCAGGTAAGCCTCGGCGATTCCCGATAGCGCGTGCGTCAGCCCAGCGCCGGGCACCACGTTGGCCGCCGCCAGCATTCCGGAGGAGCGGGCGACGCCATCGGCCATGAAGGAGGCGCTCTGCTCGTCGGTGACCAGGATCGGGCGAACCTTGGTGGAGCGGGCGAGCGAGTCGTACAGTTCGATGTTATGCGTGCCGGGAATGCCGAAGGTGAACGGAATGCCTTCGTCTTCCAGGGCGCGTACCACGATGTCTGCGCCGGTCATTTTCATAGCATCCTCATAGCAGGGCGGGGACCTCCTCACGGATGCGCTGGGCCACGCGGTCGGCCAGCGCCATGATGGTGACGTAGGGATTGATTTCGAGCGAATTCGGAAACAGGCTGGCGTCCGCCACGAACAGCCACGGCAGGCCATGCACGCGGCCGTACGAATCGGTAACGGAGTCGCTCGGGCCGATGCCCATGCCGCAGCCGCCCTGCGGATGCGCGGCGGATACGGGCGTCTTCCCCGGCCGGAATTCTGCGGCGGCCGCGATCTCTTCCAGTCGTCCGGCGTCGCCTGCCTCGATGGTGGGGTCGCGTGCAACCGGCATGTGGACGCGCACCGCGCCCGCCGCGAAGAGAATTTTCGCCGCTGTGTAGGCGCCACTCATCAATCCGTAGATGCCTTTTGGCTGGAAGCGATAGTGCACCACCGGCCGGCCAGCTTTATCGATCGTGACGCGATTGTGCGCATCCGCTTCGTCGCAAGCCAGCACCAGGATCATCTGCAGCCGCGGGAAAGCCCGCATGAAGGCGCTATGCGGCTCGCCGAAGCCCGCCATGCTCTTGGCCGTGATAAACGGAAAGTACATGCAGGTTTCCAGAACGAAGCGGTCGCTCTCGGCGAATTGATCGACGTAGTAGCTCTTGGGGTGGCCCACGAAGTTGACGATCGGGCGCGCGTGTTCGCCCACAATGATGAACGCGGGATGGCTGGTGAAACCGTAACCCAGCCGCGGCAGACTCCGCCCCATGCCCGAGCGCAGCAGCAGGGCCGGCGTATTCACGGCGCCCGCCGAAAGCACCACGATCTTCGCGTCGATCTGGTAATCGCCCGGCTCCCACGGCGAAGGATCGCCCTTCGCGCCCGCGGGCTTGGCGGCGACGCGCGCGGCCAGCGTCTTCTCGCCGACGGTCAGCACCTCGCAGCGCGTGACCACTTCCACGCCATTCTGTTCGGCGCGCGGCAACTGCACGCGGTCCGTGCCCTGCTTGGCTTGATTGGGACAGCCCAGGTTGCACAGGCTCGATCCGCGGCAGCCTTTGATGTTCACTGGGAACTGCTGCACGTCGTATTTCAGCTTGCGGCAACCCTCGACGAACAGCTTGTTGTTTTCGTTGATGAGGCCGTCTTCCACCAGGTGCGCGTTGTTTTCGGCCATGAACTTCCGCGCGCGGCCATCCAGGTCGGCGTGTGTGAGGCCCGGCACATCCCATCGGCGGATGACGCGCTCGGGCGGCAGCATGGATGTGCCGGTATACACCACCGTGGAACCGCCATAGGCGCAACCGAAAGCAATCGTCATGGTGCCGTCGGCGGTAAGAAAGCCCCCGCCGTCTTCGTAGAGCGCGCCGGCCATCTCCAACTCGCGGCCGGTGAACTCATCGTCGCGCAGACGAGGCCCTTTCTCCAGCACGGCGATGCGCAAGCCCTGTCGGCAAAGAGGCGAGAGTTCCTGCGCCACCGTGCCGCCGCCCGCGCCGGAGCCTACGATCACGATGTCGTAGCTGATGCGCTTCATCCGCGCGCCTCCCAGCCGCGGACGCTGGCGGCGTAGCCGATCACCCGGGCCGCCTGCGGCCTGCCGTAATAACCGGCCAGCACGATGGTGCGCAGTCCCCAGAAGCCCACGCGCACCTTCTGAATCCGATCGTTTTCAAGGTGCCTCAGGACGCGCGCGCGAGCGGCTGGATGCAACCGCGTGAAAGGCCGGCCATAGCGGACAACGGGCAGCCACTGAATCGCGCCCAGGAATATGCGAAGCTGGCGCATGAGCGATTCCGGACGGTCGCGCAGCAGTGCTTCGACTACCTGATGGATCTCGCGCCACCCTTGGTCATCCAGAGCCGCGGCTTCCGGAACGATGGTCGAAACCACCGCGCGGAAAATGGCGGGGTCGGGATTCAGCGGCATTCCCCCTCACGGTATCACGTGGGGCAGGCTCTCAGCCTGCTGCGGCCTCTCAGGCCGCCCACCGCAACACCATCGCGTACGGACGATAATAAGAAGCGAGGTGCGCGATGGCCGCTGCTGCCGAACCCTTACTGATGACAGTCGAAGAGTATCGCCAGTTGCCGGACCGGGAAGACGTCATCCAGGAACTCCATTGGGGAACGCTGGTCACATTGCCGCGACCCAAGATGGGGCACGCGAAGCTGCAATCTCGTTTGGTGAGGATGTTACACCCAAAGGCGGAGCACCTGGGCATCATCGCAGCGGAAGTGGCCTTCAGGGCGCTTCCCGAATACGATCTGCGCGGCGCGGACGTAGCGTACGTTTCGCGGCAGAGATGGGACGCCACCGCCGCCGACGACAACCTGCACGGCTCACCGGAACTGGTGATCGAGGTATTGTCGCCTTCGAACACACGGGCCGAAATCCGCGAAAAAGCTGTCCTATGCCTCTCGAGCGGAGCACAGGAGTTTTGGGTAGTGGATCCGAAACGAGAAACCGTCAGCGTCACAAAGCAAGGTGGCGTCCCCACGGTTTATCATGTGAGCGACCGCACTCCGCTTTCGATGTTCGACAGCCACCTGGATGTGTCGGCGATTTTCGGGGTTTGAGAGAGCGGCAGCGATCAGAACGGAATGATGGTGATCGCGTTCTGCCAGTTTTCGGGTGTGTTGTCCGCCCAGATCAAAACGGGTATTTCGACTACGGACCGTAGCGGCGCTTGTCGTGATTGACCAGAATCCGGCCTTCGGAGGCAGCCCGGCGCAATACCGTCACATCGTCAAGTCAAGACGATCGAGTTGGGCGCTTTGCGCGGTCTTGAAGTCAATGCTCGGCTCCCTGCGAAACGTCGCGGCGACAATGAGCTGGTTAAGGTCGTTGTCGGCCTGATAGCGAATGCTCACTGACTGGCCATCTGTTCGCGAGCGCGTTGGAGCCTGGCGTACGCCTCCGGCTTCCTGTGGCTTAGCGGCGGCACCAGACGATGCACTTCCTCTTCACCCTCGCGGATGTTGGCGTCAATCTCAGCTTGGCGCCCCAGGTAGAATGCGATTGCGCCGCAGACCTGTTCCAGGGTGAGCGACGGGAAATCCTGCTGAATCGTCTCCGGACTCTCGCCGCCTCGGAAGGCGTAGACGATCGAGTCCAGAGACACCCGCGCCGCCACGTAATAGCCGCCATCTCTTTGTTCGACGTAGTCGCTGCTCATCCCAGCCTTGATTATACGGCCAAGAAGGGCGCTTAATTAATACGCCGACTGATAAATCTCCAGCGCCGCAGCGGCACCGAACGGACGTGGATTGAAGCGGCCCGTCCACTGCGTGGCGGCTTCTTCGGCCAGTGACGGCAGCGCTTCGTCCGGAACGCCAAGATCCCGCAAACGGCTGGGCAGGCCCGCGGCGGCGGCCAACTCCGCGAGGCGGCCGGCTAGATCCGCGCCCGCCAGCTCGCCATACAGCGACTCAGCCGCGGTCCAGTTCCAGCGCACCACGTGCGGGAGCAGCGCGGCGATAGCCACGCCGTGCGTCGTGCCGTAATGCGCCGTCAGCGGATTGGCGCAGGCGTGGGTTGCGCCCAGCATGGAGTTCTCGATGGCGACGCCGGCATAGTGCGCGCCGAGCAGCATGGCGCCGCGCGCTTCCAAATCGCACGGATCGCGGAGCACGCGCGCGAAGTTGGCCGCCAGCAGTTGCCAGGCTTCCCGCGCGAACACGTTGGAGGCCGGCGTGCGCCGCGTGGTGACGTAGCTTTCGACCGCATGCGAGATGGCATCGTACCCGGCCGTGGCGGTCACCTCGCGCGGCTGCGAGCGCGCCAGCAGCGGATCGAGAATCGCCGCGCGAAAGGCGGCTTTGGGATCGCCGCAGGCCATCTTCGCGTGCGTCGCGGCGTCGGAAATCAGAGCGTAGCTTTGCGCTTCGCTGCCGGTGCCGGCGGTGGTCGGGATCGCGATCATGGGCAGCATGGGCCGCGCGGCTTTGCCGAAGCCCCAATAGTCGCGTATGCTGCCGCCGTTGGTGAGAACGAAGTTGATGCCCTTGGCGCAGTCGAGCGAACTACCGCCGCCTAGCGCGACCAGTGAGTCGATGCCGTGCGCCGCCGCAGCGATGCGGCCCGCTTCCACCATTTCGGTATCGGGGTTCGGCGAGAAGTCGTGGAAGGCGTGCGCGGCGATGCCGGCCGCAGAGAGCATCGCGACGGCTTGATCGGGGTAGCCGGTGGACTGCATGCCCGGGTCTGAAACCAGAAGGGTTCGGCTAAATCCCAAGTCCCGGGCCAGGGTAGCCAGCTCCTGAAAGCGGGATTCGCCGAAAACCACCTGAGTTCGAATGTCGAGGGTGAATCCCATCCGGATCACGCAATTTGACCGTCGACTTCCCAAACTCACGAAGAGCTCGTGCTAGTCTTAAGTCGGGTAAGCCTCAGGGCAGTCGCCCCAAGGTGTTCTGCCGGGAACTTCCTATAATCTTTGACAATTTCCATCGCAGCCGGTGGGGCTAGTTATGCACAAGCGATCTGCAAAAGCCAAGGTCGCCCCCTTCTGTCTTCTGACTTCTGTC
>PMVV01000245.1 GCA_003166475.1 Bryobacterales bacterium
CGGCCGATTGGAGCGCGGAGAAACCGGGATCGTACGTGGCGGAAATTGTGGCGGGACGCGATAAGGAGGAACTTGGACGCGACGTCGCGATCTTCCGCCGCGAAGATGGTGTGGCGGAAAGCTTCCACACAGGGCAGAATCGCGAGTTGCTGCAAAAGCTGGCCGATGAGACCGGTGGGCGGTACTATAGCGCGTCGAATGCAGGCAAGCTGGCGGAGGAGATTTCGTATTCGGAGGCGGGCATTACCACTCGCGAGACTAAGGATTTGTGGGACATGCCTGTTGTGTTTTTGCTGGCGCTGGTGTTGCGAGGCTCGGAGTGGGTTTTACGGCGACGATGGGGTGTGGTATGAGTGGCTTGATTCAGGCTAGGGGAAGGGCGGGGCCGGGGGCCCCGCGCAGGCCGAGGGCCTGCCCCACACAGACATTGACTGCCAGTGGTACAGGTTTTCTGTACTTACTGATAGCCCTTATTCTTACAGCTAGTTCTTTGCCCGCTGCCACTTACTATGTCACCGTCACCGGTTTGGGCGGCGAGTCCGATTACGAACAGCACTTCGCCATGTGGGCCAAAGACATCGAGAAAGCAGTCAAGTCCGGCCCCGATTCCAGAGTCGAAACACTGGTGAATGCCACGCGCGAACAAGTACGCGGCGCGCTGGATCGCATCGCCAAGCAGGCCAAGCCGACCGACGCCTTAGTGCTCATGCTCATCGGCCATGGCAGCTTCGACGGTTATGAGTATAAGATCAATCTGCCAGGGCCGGATTTAACCGCATCCGAGCTGGCCACGCTGCTGGACCGGATTCCGGCTTCGCGGCAACTCGTCGTGAATATGACCAGCGCCAGCGGAGGCGCCATCGCATTCCTGCGCAAGCCCAATCGTGTGGTGATTGCCGCCACCAAGAACGGCACGGAACGGAACGCAACCATCTTCGCGCGCTATTGGGCGGAGGCCTTGGGCGATCCCGCCGCCGACAGCGACAAGAACGACGTGGTCTCGGCGCTCGAGGCCTTCCGCTTTGCGGACAAGAAGACTGTCGCCTTTTACGAAGCGCAGAACCGGCTGGCCACCGAACACGCCGTACTGGAAGACACGGGCAAGGGCGACGGGGTGCGCGCTCCTTCAGCGGAAAACGGCGAAGGGTTGCTGGCCGCTCAATTCCCGCTGCTGCGCATCGGCACGACTGCCACCGCCGCGAAAGACCCGGCCAAACTGCAGTTACTCGCTAAGAAGGAGGAGTTGGAACGGCAGATCGACAAGCTCAAATACGATAAAGCCGCAATCCCGCCCGAAGACTATAGGAGACAACTCGGCGCGCTGTTGCTGGAGTTGGCGAAGACGCAGGAGGAGATCGATAAGTGAGACTCCTGTTGGCCATGGTGTGCGCTGGCTCCGCTCTGCTGGGGCAAACGTTGCAGCAGGCCGAAGCGCTTTGGAAAAAGCATCGCTATGACGATGCGAACGGGGCTTTTCGCGCGTTGGTCGCAGCGCATCCGGGCAACGCGGAATACCGCGTTCGATGGGGCCGGTTGTTTCTGGAGCGGTTTCAGCCGGACGACGCCGCCAAGCTCTTCAACGAAGCCCTGTTGATTGAGCCGAGGCGGGCTGACGCTTTGCTGGGGCTGGCATTGGTGGCGGCGGATGGTTTCGAGGCGAAAGCGGTCGAACTTGCGCACCGGGCGCTGGCCGCCGATCCACATTTGGTGGAGGCGCAGGAACTGCTGGCGCGCCTGGCGCTCGAAGATAGCGACCCGGCCAAAGCCGCCGCAGAGGCCCACAAGGCCCTCGATATGTCGGCGAATGCCACCGAAGCCAAGGCGATCCTGGCCACCATCGACTGGCTGAACGATAAAACCGATACGCCGTGGGATCCGCATGACGGGGCGGCTTACGAGACCGCAGGCCGCATCTTCGTCCTGAATCGCCGCTATGAAGAAGGGATCAAGCTCTTTCGCAAAGCCATCGCGCTGCAACCGGACTTATGGAGCGCCCGCTCGCAATTAGGCGTCAACCTGATGCGCCTCGGGCGGGAGGAGGAAGCCCGCGCGGAGCTGGAGATGTGTTACGAGGGCCATTACAGGGACGCAGCCACTGTCAACACGCTCCGGCTGATGGATAGTTACAAGAACTTTGTCACTTACAAGACGGACAGAACCACCCTGCGCCTGCACAAGAAAGAAGCCGAGTTGCTGCATCCGTATTTCGAAGCGGAAATGCTGCGCGCGCTGAACACTTACGACAAGAAATACGGCTTCAAGCTGGATCGGCCGGTGCAGGTGGAAGTCTATCCCGACCATGAAGACTTCGCCGTACGCACCATGGGCATGCCCGGCCTGGGCGCGCTGGGTGTGACCTTCGGCTACGTGGTGGCGATGGACAGCCCCTCGGGCCGCCCGCCGGGATCGTTTCATTGGGCCAGCACCATGTGGCACGAACTCAGCCACGTGTATGTCCTGAACATGACCAATTTCCGCGTGCCGCGCTGGTTTACGGAAGGGTTGGCAGTACACGAAGAGACGGCCGTTTCGCCCGAATGGGGCGACCGTCTCGATCCGCACGCGATCATGGCGATCAAGGATAAGAAGCTGCTGCCCGTGGCGGAACTGGACCGCGGCTTTGTGCGTCCCACTTATGCGGCTCAAGTGGTCGTGTCGTACTTCGAAGCGGGGCGCATCTGCGACTATATCAATCGCGAGTGGGGTTGGCCGAAGCTGCTGGCCATGATTCACGACTTCGCCGGCGGCGCGTCTACTCCCGAAGCGATCGAGAAGGAACTGGGTATTACGCCAGAAGAGTTCGACACGCGTTTCCTGGCTGCGCTGAACGCCGAGACCAAGAAGACCGTGGATGGCTTCGATGAGTGGAGCAAGGAATTGAAGAAGGTAGCGGCCGAGTACAAGGCGCACGATTACGACGCGATGATTCGCGACGCCTCGGCCATTCGCGACACTTATCCGGACTATATCGAAGCTGGCAACGTCTACCAGTTTCTGGCCGATGGCTACGTGGCGAAAGGCGACAAGAAGGCCGCTATCGCCGAACTGGAACGCTACGCTAAGGTGGGCGGGCGCAGTCCTGATACACTGAAACAATTGGCCACCTTCCTCGAAGAGGCCGGCAATCGGAAGGAAGCGGCCGAAGTGCTCGACCGGCTCAATTACATTCAGCCTATCGATGAGGATCTGCATCGGCGGCTGGGCGATTTATGGCTCGGGTTGGGAAACACCGATGGGGCCATCCGCGAGTATCGGGCGGTACTGGCCAAGTCGCCCACCGATCCGGCGGCGTCGCATTTCAGCCTGGCGAAGGCTTACCGGTCGGCCAATCGTACGGACGCGGCGAAGGACGAATTGTTGTTGTCGCTGGAGGCTGCGCCCGGGTTTCGGCCGGCGCAGAAGATGTTGCTGGAGTTATCGAAATGAACAGCCCGGGCGGCCTGAGAGGCCGCCGCAGGCCGAGGGCCTGCCCCACTTATTCAAAGAGATCTATATGTCTACCACTGTGACACCCCAGTTAGAGCCCGACGCTTTGCGCGGCCGCATCGGCCGGTTCCGGGAGGTGCAGGCGGAAATTGTGCGGCAGGTCCGGCGCGTGATTGTCGGACAGGAGGAAGTGCTCGAGCAGGTGATGATCGCCCTGTTTGTGGGCGGCCATTGTCTGATCACCGGTCTACCCGGCACCGCTAAGACGCTGCTGGTGCGCACCATGGCGCAAACGCTGGGCCTGCTATTCAAGCGCATCCAGTTCACGCCGGACCTGATGCCGTCCGACATGACCGGCACCGACATTATCGAAGAGGATCCGACAACCGGCCATCGTACGTGGACCTTCGTCAAGGGGCCGATTTTCGCCAATGTGCTGCTGGCGGACGAAATCAACCGCACGCCGCCCAAGACGCAATCGGCGCTGCTGGAGGCTATGCAGGAGATGGCCTGCACGGTGCGCGGCAACAACTATAAGCTGCCCGCGCCATTCTTCGTGCTGGCTACACAGAACCCCATCGAGCTGGAAGGCACCTACCCGCTGCCGGAGGCGCAGTTGGATCGCTTCCTGTTTAATACGGTGCTGGGCTATTTGAGCGCGAACGAAGAGATGCAAGTGGTGGATCTGACCACCACCACCCACGTGGCGCAAGCCGACCCGGTGACCACCGCCGAGGAGATCCTGGACTTCCAACAACTGGTACGCATGGTGCCTATCGGCGAATCGGTCGCGCGGTATGCCATCGACCTGGTGCGCGCCAGCCGCGCCAGCGACGAAAGCGCGCCGGATTTCGTCAAGAAGTACGTGAACTACGGTGCCAGCGTGCGCGCCGCGCAGTTCCTGGTGCTGGCCGCAAAGGCCAGAGCGCTGATGAAGGGCCGCTATCACGTGACTTACGAAGACATCCGCGCGTTGTACATACCGGTCCTGCGCCACCGCATCCTTTTGAACTTCCACGCGGAATCCGACCGGCTCAAACAGGACGACATACTGCAGCGCTTACTTGAATATAGAGCAGCACCGAAAGAGTAAAACCGGAACCACAGATGGACACAGATGCACACAGATAAAACCAAGACAAGACCAGGCTTCCCTTTTGCTTTTTCTTATCTGTGTTTATCTGTGTCCATCTGTGGTTCCAAGTTCTTTGTTCCCCCATGCTACAACGCTTCCTAGACCCCGCGACTTTGGCGTCCATCTCCGGCCTCGACTTAGTGGCCAAGACGGTGGTGGATGGCTTCATTGCGGGCTTGCACCGCTCGCCGGATTACGGCTTCAGCCAGGAGTTCGCCGAGTACCGCGCGTATACGCCGGGCGACGATCTGCGGCGGGTGGATTGGAATGTCTTCGCGCGCAGCGAGCGCCTCTATCTGAAGCGGTACCGCGGTGAAACCAACACGCAGTTGCTGATTTTGCTCGATACCAGCGCTTCCATGGCCTTCGGCTCGCATGCCGTGAACAAACTGGACTACGCGCGTTTCCTGGCCGCTTCGCTGTCCTACCTGGCGCACGCGCAGCGCGACGCCGCCGGCTTGATCGTCTTCGATGAAGATGTACAGAACTATGTCGCGCCATCTACGCGCCAGGGCCAGTTGTTCCGGCTGTTGCACGCCATCGAGAAAGCCCAGCCCGGCACGCGCACCGACTTCGCCAAACCATTCGTACACTTCCTGGACTTCACCCGCCGCCGCGGCCTGGTGGTGGTGATCTCGGATTATTACGAGCGCCCGGACGCGATCGTGAAGACCGTCGAACCGCTGCGTTTTCGCGGCAACGAAGTGATTCTGTTTCACGTTCTCGATCCCCAGGAGATCGCGCCCAAGTTCAGTGAGCCTGTGCTGCTCACCGACATGGAGACCAGCGGCACCCTGGAAGTCTCTCCCGAATATGCGCGCGGCGAATACCGCAACCGGATCGATTCCCACATACAAGCTCTGCGCGACCAGGCCAAAGGCGCGGGCCTGGATTACTTCCTGATGGATACCGCGCGGCCTCTCGACGAGGGCTTGCGCGAATACCTGGGCGTGCGGCAGGGGAGGATGTAAGTGGGATTTCTGGCGCCCTGGGCATTAGCGGGACTGGCGGCGGTGGGATTGCCTGTGTGGCTGCACCTGCTCCGCAAACACAAGACCACGCCGCTGCCGTTCGCCTCGTTGATGTTCTTCGAGCGCCGCACGCAAAGCTCCATCAAGCATCGGCGCTTGCAGTATCTGCTGCTGCTGGCGTTGCGCGCGGCGGTGATCGCGCTGTTGGCCCTAGCCTTCGCGCGCCCGTTCCTGCAATCGCGCCTGGCGGCGCTGGCGGGCGGCCCGAAACTGACCGTGCTGGCGATCGACAATTCCTTCAGCATGCGTGACGGCGATCGCCTGGCGCGCGCCAAGCAGGAAGCCGCGGCGGTGGCTTCAAAGCTGGGCACAGGAGACAAGCTGCAGGTGCTGGCGTTCAGCTCCGGAGTGCATGTGATGGGCGATTCGGCCGCGGCCATCCGGACCATCGAGCCTGGCGATACGCGCAGTTCTTATGCAGAGCTTTCCCGGGCGCTGCGCTCGATTGCGCAATCGGCCCGCATGCCGGTTGAGGCGCACCTGTTCTCGGACATGCAGAAGTCGTCGCTGCCCGCCAACTTCGCGGACCTGCGCCTGGGCGACGGCGTGCGACTGGTGGCGCATCCCATAGCGGATCGGCGCGCCGGCAACTTTGCCGTCGAGAGCGTCAACGCGCCGCGCAGGGTTTATGGCTCCGGCAAAATGCGTGTGGACGCCACCATCGCGGGCTACGGAACAGAACAGGCCACGCGCCGCGTTTCGATGGTGTTGAATGGCCGCGAGATCGCGTCGAAGTCGGTCGACGTTCCGGCCGGTGGGCGCGCCGCCGTTGAGTTTTTGCCCGCGGATCTGCCCTTCGGATTGAATCGCGGCGAAATCCGCATCGATTCCGGCGACAACCTCCCCGGCGACGACCGATTCTATTTCTCGGTGGAACGCGCCGAAGCGCGCCGCGTGCTGTTCGTCCATGAAGCGCGCAACCAGCGGGACGCGCTGTACTTCCGCACGGCTCTGGAAGCCGCCGCCGAATCGGCCTACGTGCTGGATGCCGTGCCGGTGGAGCAGTGCGCCAACCTCGATCCGCGGAAGTACGCGTTTGTGGTGGTCTCGGATGTTGGATCGCTGCCGGCCAGCTTCGAAGCCGCATTGCGCGATTCCGTGCGCGCGGGGGGATCGCTGCTGTTGGCGTTGGGGCGCGAGTCGGCGTTGCGCAGTCGCGTGCCGGTTTTCGACGAGGCCGTCATCGAGCCGCGCTATTACGCCCGCGAGGGCGACCGCTTCCAAACCGCAGCGTGGCTGGACGCCGGGCACCCTTCCATTCACAACGCGCAGCGCTGGGACGATGTGAAGTTCTACCAGGCGGTGGGCATCAATCCGGGCACGGCGCGCGTGGCGGCGCGGCTGGGCGATGAGACGCCGCTGCTGCTCGAGAAGCAGCTTGGGGAAGGGCGCGTGCTGGTGTTCGCTTCCACGTTCGACAATATCTCCAACGACTTTCCGCTGCACGCTTCGTTTGTGCCGTTCATCGAACACACTGCGAACTACCTGGCGCGGCAGGAAGAAGGCCCCAGCAATTACCTGGTGGGCGCGTACCTCGAACTGCGGCAGGCCAAGGAGCAAGGGGCGGCCGTGGAAGTTCTCGATCCCACGGGGGGGCGCGCGCTGACGCTCGATGAGGCCACGCGCGCGCAGAATATGCCGCTGACGATGGCCGGGTTTTACGATGTGAAGCGGCCTAATGGACGGCATGAACTGGTTGCGGTGAATGCGGACCGGCATGAGTCCGATTTGGATGTGATTGCGGCGGACACGCTGACTTTGTGGCAGAATACGGCTCAGGGGCAGCCAAACGCAGTTTCCGGAGGGGGAGCCGAAGCGCCCAAGCCGGTGGAGTTTTGGTGGTGGGTGCTGGTGGCGGTGCTGGCGCTGGCGGTGGCGGAATCGTTGTTGGGGAATCGGCATTTGACGGTGGATCAGGCTACGGAATAGCGGCAACCTGCACACGTCATTTTGAAAGCCGCTGCCAGTGGGCGGGATCTGGTAGGGTATCAGGTTGAACTTTTTGAGACTCTTGCCGGAGCGCCTTTGAGGCAGGCTCTCCAGGATCTCAACAGACTTCTGCCGGGACGCCAGGTCGCCGTCAGCGAATTAGACGTTATTTCATTGCGATTTCGACGTCAGTTTGCTACACTAGCGGACTGGAGGTGGCTGTTATGGCCGTCGTTTCCCCAAGCCGTCCGGATCTGCCCGCTTATCGGGAATCCACAACGACGGCGTTTCCGAAACTGGTTCGCATGCTGACCGGTATTATCGGAAAGAAGTTGACGGCATATGTCGCTGGTGTCAAGGACGTACGCGCTCTCGATCGCTGGATGGATGGCGCGGAGCCGTACAAAAATGCCGAGCAGCGACTGCGCTTCACCTTTCGCGTTGTCCGAACACTGCAGAAAACCGACCACCCGGCCGTAGTTCAAGCTTGGCTCACTGGGTTGAACCCCGAACTCAACGACCGCGTTCCGGTCCGCCTGCTCCGGGACGGGGATCTGGAAAAGGTAGCTCCGGAGATTTTGGGCGCGGTGCGAGCCTTCCTGGCCGGAGGGTAGTATCACACTCACAGTCGAACCCGAGGGCCCGATCTATCGAGTTGCGCGCCGGCCCGATCTCTGGCAGCCGCCGGATTGGGCATTGGCGGGACCGGATGGAACTTTCGGAAGCCGCTTCGACGATCCGGAGGCGACGTACCGCGTTCGCTACGCCTCTTCACTCCGGCTTGGCTGCTATCTGGAGACGCTTGCCCGATTTCGTCCCGACTTGAGTCTTCTTGCCGAGCTGGCCGAGATCGAGGGCGAGGACGACTTTCCGCCGTTGGGCCAAGTCCCGCCGGAATGGGCAGAAACTCGCGTGGTCGGCTCCGCATTTCACTACGGCTCGTATGCAGACGTCTACTCGAGCGAATGGATCGGGATCTTGCGCGAGCAGCTTGCGGGGTTTTGCATTGCGCTCGGTATCCCGGAACTTGACGCCGGCGCTCTCCAGCAGCCCTGCTCGCGGCCTCTTACGCAGCGCGTCTCCCGCGTGGTCTTCAACAACGCCTTCGACGGTATTCCATTACCGCTCCAGGTTCGGCCACGATGTTCGCAATTGGGCGCTTTTCGAGCCATTCAAGATCGATCCTCAACAAGCGACACCGATCGATCCGGGAGATTCGGACCTGCAGGCTGCGCTCGCGATCCATGGCCTGCTACTCGTGTCACGATGATCGGCCGCTTCACAGCAGTGGTAAGTTAAAAGTAAGGTGAGCGCGCAAATGATTGGAGGGGCGCAATGAATTCATTAGCCGGATTGACCGAATATCTACGCCGCTCCGTGGCCCACGCACTCGTGCGGCCGGGGCGGCCTGGGAGGCCGCCGCAGGCTGAGAGCTGAAAGCTGAAAGCTGAAAGCTGAGAGCTACGCAATGAATCCACTAACCGGACTAACCGATTATCTCCGTCGCGTCGAGCGGCGCTTGCGGGTTCTGGCCTTCACCAAAGGTGCGGCCATCACGGCGGCGGCGGCACTGGTCTTCACGGTGCTGGCGGTGCTGTTGGCCAATGCTTTCGCGTTCTCCAGTCCAAGCGTGGCCGGCGCGCGCGTGTTGCTGTTCGTGGCGCTGGCGCTGGCGCTGGGCATCGGGCTGGTGGTTCCTCTGCTCCGCCTGAACCGGCGCAACGCGGCGCGCGAGACCGAGCGGAAATTCCCCGCGTTCGAAGAGCGCTTGCTTACGTTCACCGAGCGCGCCCGCAGCAATCCGGAAGATCCCTTTCTGCCGCTGCTGGCCGCCGACACGCTGGAAGTCACGCGCCAGGCCGAGCCCGCGCGGGTGGCCGGGCGCAATCGCATTCTTAGTTTCGTCGCGGGCGCGGCGGGATCGCTGGCAGTGCTCATTTGGCTGGGCGTGTCCGGCCCCGGATTTCTGGGCTACGGAACACAGTTGCTCTGGGGCGGGCTGCCCAAGGGCGAACTCGCGCCGTATTACGACATCTTGGTCGAGCCGGGCAATCGCATTGTGCGACGGCTCGCGGATCAACTCATCGCCGCACAAATGAAGGGCTTTCAGGCGCAGCGCGTGCGCATGTTCGCCAAGTATGCCAGCTCGTCCAAATGGGAACAGGCCGACATGCGTCCGCAAACGGGCGGGACGGGCTATGAGTTTCTCATCGCCGGCGTGCCCGAGTCGCTCGACTATTACGTGGAAGCCGGTGGCGTTCGTTCGAAGCAATACCGGCTGAAGGTGATCGACCTGCCCGGCATCAAGAAACTCAAAGTCACTTACCATTTCCCAAACTGGACCGGGATGAAGGACAAAGTCGAAGATCCTGGGGGCGATCTGCGCGCCGTCGAAGGCACCGATGCCGACGTCGCCGTGGAGACGGACCGGCCGCTGGAGAACGGCGCGCTGCTGTTCGACGATGGCACCAAGCTGCTGCTGCGGTCGGGCGAAAACGGGCTGCGCATCGCCAGCGTGCCCATCCGCAAGGACGGCATGTATCACATCGCGGCGGTCGAGCAGGGCGAGGACGTGCGCCTCAGCCCGGATTACTTCATCGAAGCCGAGAAGGACGAGCCGCCCACGGTGCGCATCACCCGGCCGGAGCGCGACGCGCGCGTGAATCCGATCGAGGAGGTGACCGTGGCGGTGGAGGGCCAGGACGATTTCGGCCTCAACGAGTTGAGCTTGCACTACTCGGTGAACGGCGACGCGGAGAAGACTGTCCCGCTGCTGACGAGCAAAGGGTTGAAGACCGCTTCGGGCACGACCACGATTGCGCTGGAGGATTTCAAGCTCTCGCCGGGCGACCTGGTGAGCCTGTATGCCACGTCGCGCGACGCGCACTCGATGGCGCGCACCGATATGTTCTTCGTGCAGGCGGAGCCTTTCGAGCGCCGGTACTCGCAATCGCAGGAGTCGGGCGGCATGGGCGGCGGCGGCGAGCAGGACGACAACAAGATCTCGGAACGCGAGAAGGAGATTATCGCGGCCACCTGGAACGAGATCAAAGACACCTCGGGCGATAAGGCCGCGGCGGCCGAGAACGCCGGCTTTCTCTCGGGTGTGCAGTCGAAGCTGCGGGATCAGGCGCACTCGCTCTCCGACCGCATGAAGGCGCGCCAGGTGGGCGGCTCCAGCGAAGAGTTCAAGACATTCACCGCCGACATGGATGAGGCGGTGAAGGCCATGGGGCCGGCGGCGGACAAGCTGCGCGGCGCCGCATGGCAGAACGCGCTGGCGCCGGAGCAGAAAGCGCTGCAGCATTTGCTGCGCGCCGAAGCCGCGATGCGCGATATCAAGGTGGCCTTCGGCAATCGCGGGGGCGGCGGCGGGGGCGGCGCCAGCGGCGCGGATCGCGACTTGCAGAGCCTGTTCGATCTGGAACTGGACACCGAGAAGAACCAGTATGAGAGCGGGCAGAGGTCGGCTTCCAAGGATCAGCGGCAGAAGGAAATCGACGAGGCGCTGCAGAAGCTCGAACAGCTCGCGCGCCGGCAGCAGGAACTGGCCGAACAGCAGCGGCGCAACCAGCAGATTTCGCAGCAGCGCTGGCAGCAGGAGATGCTGCGGCGCGAGGCCGAGGAGCTGCAGCGCAAGATGGAGCAGCTCTCGCGGAATCAGCCGGGGCAGCCGCAATCGGGGCAACAATCGCAATCCGGCCAGCAATCGCAATCCGGCCAGCAATCGCAATCGTCTACCGAGCCGCGACCGTCAGGGAGCGGTAGCCAAGGCGGCCAGATGTCGTCGCAGCAACTGCAGCGCGCGATCGAGCAGTTGCGGCAGGCCCAGCAGGATATGCGGCAATCGACTTCGATGCAGAGCGACGCCGATTCGCGGCGCGCGGCCGAGCGCTTGAAAGAGGCGCGCGATTTGCTCGCGGGCGTGCGGCAGCAGCAAGCAGCCGGGAGCGTGGACGATCTGGCGCGCCAGGCGGAGGCCATGGCCAACCATCAGCAGGAGTCCAACGCGAAGATGCGGCGGGCCTTCGCTTCGGGGCAGCAACAGGGGCAAGGAGCGACCCGCGAACAGGCGGAGGAATTGGCGCGCGAAAAGGAGCAGATGGCCAACGAATACCAGCGGCTGGAGCAGGACATGGGCAATGCCATCCGCGACACGCTGGCCAGCAACCGGCCGTTGTCAAGCAAGCTGCGGGAGGCGCTGGGGCAGGTGCAGCAGAACGAGATCAACAATCGGCTGCGATTGAGCGCCGATTTTCTGCGCCGCGGCAATGGCGCGGTGGCCACCATGCGCGATGCCGTCACTACGCAGGCGCTGAACAATTTGCGCGACCAGTTGAAGGAGATTCAGAAGTCGGCCGGGAGCGGGCAGCAGGGAGCAGGCGACAAGGACCGCCAGGCGCTCGAACAGGCGCTGGCGCAGACCGAGCGGCTGCGCAAAGAGATGGAACGGGGGATGCAGCCGGGTCGGCAGGGCCGTGGCCGGGCACAGGGGACACCCAGTCAAGGAGCGGGCCAGCAGCCCGGTGAATCGCAGAGCGCGCAAGCGGGAGAAGGCCAGCCAGGCGGGCAGATCGGCCCGCGCGCGAACGGCCGGCAAGGCGGTCTCGAGCCTAGTCCCGGCCCGGCTTTCGGCGATGCGGGTGACGTGGTGCAGAACTACCGCCGCACGTTGCGCGAGTTGGAGAACAATCCGCAAATTGGCAAAGATCTGCGCGATACGATCCACGATTTATACCGGTTCGATCCGCGCCTCGCCCCCGGCAATCCCGAGTTGATGAACCGCATCGAGTCGCAGATGCTGACCGGAGTCGAGCAGATCGAACTCCAGTTGCGCCGCCAGCTCGACGATCAGGGCGGGGTTGTGCGCAGCGGTTCCGCCGAACCCGTTCCACAAGGCTATGCCGACGCGGTGGCCGAGTATTTCCGGCGTTTGAGCAAGGAAAAGTAGTTACAGGCCGGCCTCCAGCAAGGCTGTCACGGCACAGTCAGTTCCACCAGTTTTCCAGAAGAAGAGGTGCGGGGATTCGTTGGTAGTGGCGAGTGTTGTTTGTCACAAGGACGGCACCGGCCGCCGCAAGCTGGTACCGGATTTCCGCATAGAAATCGGCCGCCTCCGCGTCCCAGGGCAGCGCCCGGACTATCTTCAGGAACTGGCGCACACCGGCGTGGAGCCGGTGGCCCAGCGGAAGACGCTTCAGTCCGTTGAGCAGCTCGGCGCGGGTCATCACCGAGGGGTGCGCGACACAAAAGTGGA
>PMVV01000228.1 GCA_003166475.1 Bryobacterales bacterium
TCGCCGGTGATGCGCTCGTACATGTCGAACAGGTTGCCGTAGCGCTCCACGATGACGTGCTTGCCCAGACGCTGGATGGCCTCGCTGAAATCGAGATAGACGCCCAGGCCGGACTCGCCCACGCCGCGGCCTTCGTCGCATACCGCCTTGGCATTGCGCGAGGCCACGTCGCGCGGAACCAGGTTGCCGAAGCTGGGATAGCGGCGTTCCAGGTAATAGTCGCGCTCGGCCTCGGGAATCTGGTTGGGCGGGCGCTTATCGCCCTTCGTCATCGGCACCCAGATGCGGCCGTCGTTGCGCAGCGATTCGCTCATCAGGGTGAGCTTGGATTGATATTCGCCAGTGACTGGGATGCAAGTCGGATGGATCTGGGTGAAGCAGGGATTGGCGAAGAACGCACCCTTCTTATAGGCGCGCCAGATGGCGGTGGCGTTGCAGCCCTTGGCGTTGGTGGAAAGATAATATGCGTTGCCGTAACCGCCGGTGCCCAGCACGACGGCGTCGGCCACGTAGGATTCGATCTTACCGGTGATGAGGTCGCGCGTGACAATGCCGCGGGCGCTGCCGTCGATCACCACCAGGTCGAGCATTTCGTGGCGCGGATACATGGTGACCTGGCCTGCGCCGATCTGGCGTTCGAGCGCCTGGTAAGCGCCCAGCAGCAACTGCTGGCCGGTCTGGCCGCGGGCGTAGAAAGTGCGCGACACNNGCGAGGCGGTAGACGTTGGCCTCGCGCGCGCGGAAGTCGCCGCCCTTCACGGTGTCATAGAAGAGGCGATAGACGCTGTCGCCATCGCCGTGATAATTCTTGGCGGCGTTGATGCCGCCCTGCGCGGCGATGGAGTGCGCGCGGCGGGGGGAATCCTGGAAGCAAAAGCACTGGACGTTGTAACCCAACTCGCCGAGCGTGGCCGCCGCGCTGCCGCCGGCGAGGCCCGACCCTACCATGATGATGTTGTACTTCCGCTTGTTGGCTGGATTCACCAGCTTCAGATTGAATTTGTATTTGTCCCAGAGGGTCTCGATGGGGCCGGCGGGGATTTTGGCGTCGAGTTCCATATGCGCTCCTCTATTGCACCTTCAGCACGCCCAGCGTCACCATCACTGGAATGGAAATATTGCCGATGGCGACGATCCAGGCGAAGGCCGCCGCGAGTTTCTTGATGATGGGCGTGTAGCGCGGATGATTCACGCCCAGCGATTGGAACATGCTCCAGAGGCCGTGGTAGAGATGCATACAGAGCAGGGCCATGGCGATGACATAGAAGATGGCCACAGCGGGATTCTGGAATCCAGTGATCACGTTGGTGCGCACGTCCATATCGCCATCCGGCAAGGTGGCCAGCGGCAGCACGCTGCCTACGGTCAGGTGCAGCACGTGGAAGATGACGAAGGCGGCGACGATGGGGCCGCTCCAGATCATGGTGCGGGCGGCGTAGCTGGCGGGAAGGTCGTCCTTCTTCACGTAGGCTTCGGGGCGGGCCGCCCGTTTCAGCAGCCACAGTTGCACCGACGCGGTGATGTGCAGGCCCACGGCGGCCAGCAGCCCGCACCGCACCACCCACAGCAGCAGACCGTGGGAATGCAGGAAGTGCGCATAGTGGTTGATCTGTTGGCCGTCCGGCGCATAGATCTGGAGGTTGCCGATGAGGTGGCCGAGCACGTATCCGAACAGGATGACGCCGGTGACGGCCATCACCACTTTCTTGCCGAGGGTCGATTCGTAGAACCCGATGGAGCGATTCAATTGGCTGGTTGTCGCGATGGCACTCATGTGGATTTCTCTGGTGGCGGCGAACGAACATTTCAGTATAATCGGGTGCGAGACGCTTCGCGCGGGGAGGACTCCCTCGCGAAAACCAAAACCCCATATTGGCCGCCGATGAACGCCGATGAACGCAGATAAAAACGAGCCAGACGGAAGTCTTCCTGAGCGGACGAAGTGTACAAGACCGCGGCGCCCGAGACAGTCTGCGGCCGGGAAGCGCGTCTCCCCTCGTACGCAAGCACATCTGGCCGCGGATGAACGCAGATGCACGCGGATAACCCTGAGGTGCTGCGATCCGGCGGCTCAAGTGGCGTTGCCGGAGCCGCGCTCGCTACCGTTTTGCCAGGCGCGTGGCGATGATACCGAGACCGATGAGGAGCAGACCGATGGTGCCCGGCTCGGGAGCGTCGGCGTTCCCGCATTCCACTTGCATGACGCGCGCGCCCACACTTTGCGCGCCGCCGGGGCTAATCAAGGAAGCGGAAAAATCGCTGCCGATGGGCACACCGGAATAGCCGAAGGTGATGGCGGCGCCGGTGTTGCGGAAATCGATTACGGCTTCACCGGAGGCGAACAGGGCGGCGGCTTCCTGCGGGCTGAACGTCACTGCGGCGGAGAGCAGGTCGATGGTGCCGGAGTATGAGCCGCCGCTGAGCGACCCGGGCGTCAGCAGCATATCGCCGGCCGGCAAGCCCAGGCGCGCAGCATCCGGATCGGTCAGCGGAATCGAGACCGAGCCATCCTGGGATTCCAGGGTGCCGCTGAACAGGATGCCCGATACGTAGACGCCAGACGTTCCGGGGATGGATACCACCGGTCCACCGAGCGGCATCCCTCCCAGAAGGATTTGGATCTCACCAGGATACGAGTAGTCCGAAGAGATGTAGAAGATCAGGCTTTCGTTGGTTTGAAGGGTCACCAGGGCGCTGTTTGTCACATTGATGGGGCTCGCCGCGGCCTGCGCGATGGAGAGCAGAATTGCTAAGAGTGCGAATAGGAGAGCGCGTTTATACATAACTTATAAGTTGATTCTAGGGCCTGCAGCGCGGAAAATGACCGGGAAGGTCGTACTGGTACAGGGGAGATTGGTAACAGTACAGAAACCGCGAGGCAGTCCTTGTGGGGCGGGCGTCCACGCCGGCGGCGGGTCTCCAGACCCGCTCCTTTTCCCCATACGCTATGGTGGGTTTCGACCGAGCGGCTGGCGGCGGAGCGGGTCCTGGAGGACTCGCGCAGATCTGGAGATCCGCGCCACTACTTCATGAATGTCGATCTTCAGGATCGGTAACGATCACCTGGCCCACTCCGAATCGGCGCAGGCACGGAAGTCCGGAATCGGAACACCTTGGCGCTGCAGCCAGAGCCAGTAATCGTTCCGGAGATCGGCCCAGAAGTTGCCTGCGGCGGTCGGACGCCGTCGCGTGTCCAGAGTGAAGTGATGGGCGTACTCGTGCACCAGCGTGGTGTCCCGAGCGTCCCGCAGGCCCAGGAAGGTTTTGTAGAACGGGTCCCCTCCGGATCGCCGGCTGGGCGGACGCGGCCCCATCGAGCAGCCCCCAGTGCGATCCCGATCGATGTCGTAACCCAACGTGTCCGTCACGAAGAGGTTGATCACTCCCCGCGCCAGGAATTTCTCGGGAATCTCCGAGTACCCCTGCTGCCGCAGATAAGCGCCTTCCAGCACGCGAACGTCGAAACAAATTCCACTGGTTGCGTATTCGCGGCGCGCCTTTTCCTGATAGTCCCTAAACTTGGAACGCTCGGCCTGGCCCAGTCCTTTTCCGGAGTGCGCACCTTGGTCGAACATGACTTGCACGGCGATGATGAGGGGTCGGAGCGGGTCCTGGAGGACCCGCGCACGGTCGAAAACCCACCGTGAGTTATTGAAAATTGGAGGGCTGCCAGAAGCCGGCTGAAAGCCGGCTGCGGGCAAGATTGCCCGCCCTCCAACCTGGTTGGGCCGCAGGCCCATCCTGACAGACCTGGAGGCCTGCCCCACTATTGCGCGCTGAACGTGGTCCACGGCCGCGACGGCATGTCCCGAAGCGCAGGGCGCTCCCAGGCAAATTCGGTGTGCTTGCTCAATTGCCCGGCGGCCTTGAATCCGCTGCCGCAGGAGTGGCCCAGCGCGGCCCGCAGCGTCATGGCTTCGGCCATCGCGGCATCCGACACTTTAGACTGCACCGCGCCCACCGGCGCGTAAGGCCCCGCCCACGGCAGCGCGCCACGCGGCGACTTGTCGATGTGGCCGCACAGCGTGCGTTCATCGGGATCGACCTTGTTCTCGAAGGTATCGAAGTGGTCGGCCAGAAAGCGCTCGGCCGCGCGCGCGTCGATCTTGCCCTTGTTCTGCTCCACGAGCTGCAGCCAGCGGGCGTGGCGGGCGTTGGCGCTGTCGCTCGCATTCTTCGGGTCGAAATCGGTCTCTTCGCGCACCAGCTTCTCGTTCACCGGGAAGTTGGAGCCTACGAAATAACCGTCCCGCGTGCGGTCGAGCGTCACGTTCTTCAGGCCCAGTTCCAGGCTGGCGATCTCGTTGGTCTTGCGGTCCGCCACCAGCCAGTTGTTGGCATAGCCGCCGTTGTTGCCCTCCTTCATGATGCGCGCGAAGTCGTCGATGGAGGCGGAGTATTGTATGGCTTTGCGGGCGCGCACGAACTCCGGGACGCCTCCGGGATCGAAACCGTTGAAACGGCTGATGGTGGTCTCAGTGATCATCATGCCGGCCGAGTTCACGCCGAAATCGTCGCCGCTGTGGATCAGTCCGGCCATGCCGTCCATCAGGAAATGGTTGCCCTGCGCGGGCGCGATATCGAAGATAATGTTCCAGCGCTCGCCGGTTTCGTAGCTGGTCCAGTTGTTGTGCGCGATGACCACGCGGCCGTCCTTGGTGTAACTGCCGGTGGCCACAAACGCGCTACAATGCTCGGGCGTGGCGGAGGGCGAGGGAAGGTCGTGCTGCCTGGCGTCCCATTTATCGAAATACCCCATCTCCAGCCAGGCGTTGAGCGCTACCACGTCCCATAGGTCCAACTTCACGCCGTGCGCCACCGCACCGTCGGCGATGCCCTGCAATTCGGCGCGGTATTCGGCTTCGACGTGCGGCCACAGCATGCTCTGCGCCTTCTCGCGGAAGAACTGCCAGTCCTTCTTCTCGTCGTGGGTCATTTCGAGCGTGACCGTTTCGAGCGTATCGCGGATCTCGGAGGCCAGCAGGTAGCCGTGCTGATATCCGATGTCGGACGGGCGGCCCTCCAGGTGTACCCAGATCCAGCCGTTTTGCTCGGCGTGGCGCGAGGCGTGTTTGAGCCGGGAATCGGCTTGCGGTTCGCGGGAGGCCAGGGCAAGGGCCAGGGCCATAACTAAAACAGCAAAGACAGCGGCGGTTCGACGCATCTCGTTATTATAGTAAAAATGCGTAAGCTGACCGCCCATGTGAAAGCGGCGGGTTGAGCGTCGAAACTAAGTCCAAAGGTTTTGGACAGGGTTTTGGCGAGCATTCCGCGCGTGGCGAATGAAAACGTGCTGGTGGGCTTCGACACGGCCGACGATGCCGGGGTCTACCAGTTGACGGCGGAGCTTGCCCTGGTGCAGACGGTCGATTTCTTCACGCCTATTGTGGACGATCCATTTACGTTCGGGGCCATCGCGGCGGCCAACGCGCTCAGCGACGTTTACGCCATGGGCGGGCGGCCGATCTCGGCGCTTTCCATTCTGGCTTATCCGGCGAAGGGCGATCTTGAGGATCTGGAGCAGATCCTGAAGGGCGGCGCGGAGAAGATGCGTGAAGCGGACTGCGCCGTGCTGGGCGGCCACAGCGTGGCGGACGAAGAAATCAAGTTCGGCTATGCGGTGACCGGCACCGTGCATCCCCGGCGGGTGAAGGCGAATGCGGGAGCGCGTGCCGGCGATGCGCTGGTATTCACCAAGCGGTTGGGCACGGGCGTGATTTCCACTGCGTTGAAGCGCGGCATGGCACGCGACGCGGATGTGGAGGCGTCCATCGCCTCCATGCTCACGCTCAACCGCAAGGCGTGCGAAGCCATGCTCGCGTACGATGTGCATGGGTGTACGGACATCACCGGCTTCGGGCTGATCGGGCACGCGCGGGAGATGGCGCTGGCCAGCGGCGTCACACTCGAGATTGAAGTGGACCGCCTGCGGTTTCTGGACGGCGCGCTGGAGTACGCGCGGCTGGGCGCGATCCCGGGCGGGCTGAAGAACAATCGCGAGTACGCCGCGTGCGCCGTGCAGACCGCGCGCGATCTGGCGCCGGAAGTGGATGCCCTGCTCTACGATCCGCAGACTTCCGGCGGTTTGCTCATCACGTTGCCGGAAGCGGATGCGGCGGCGCTGGAGGGCGCGTTTCCGGAAGCGTACCGGGTCGGGCGAGTGCTTGCGCGGCAGGCGAAACCTATCAGGCTGATATGACTCAAAACCACATCATCGTAGCGCTGGACGTGGATTCCGCCGCTGAAGCGCGCGGGCTGGTCGCACGGCTGGGCGATCGGATCGGCTTCTATAAAGTCGGGATGGAGCTTTACGCCGCAGCCGGGATGGACTTCGTGCGCGAACTGCTGGACCAGGGCAAGGACGTGTTCCTGGACCAGAAATATTACGATATCGGCGAGACGGTGAAGCGCGCGGTGCGCGTGGCGGCGCGCAGCGGCGTGCGCTTCCTGACCGTGCACGGCAGCAGCCAGGTGATGCGCGCGGCGATTGAGGGCCGCGGCGATGCCGCCACGAAGCTGCTAGCGGTAACCGTGCTCACCAGCTTCGACCAGCAGGATCTTGCCGACATGGGCTACGACTGCGCCATTGCCGACCTGGTTTCGCTGCGCGTGCGCAAAGCCATGGCGGCCGGGATGGACGGGCTGGTCTGCTCGCCGCTGGAGGCCGCCACGGTCCGCGCGCAGGCCGGCTCGCAGGCGATTCTGGTTACGCCGGGGGTGCGCTCGGGCGGGGCGGCGAAGGGCGATCAGAAGCGCGTGGCCACGCCGGCCGAGGCCATTCGCGACGGGGCGGACTACGTGGTGATGGGGCGGCAGATCACGCGCGCGGACGATCCGGCGGCGGAGGCGGCGCGGGTGGCGGAGGAGATCGCGGGAGTGCTGCGAGCCGCGGCATGCCGGTAGTTGGGCTGATCTCGGATACGCACGGCTTACTGCGGCCCGAGGCGGTGCGCGCGCTGGCGGGCTCGGACGTCATCATCCACGCCGGCGACGTGGGCGGGCCAGAGATCCTGGACGCGCTGCGGGCGGTGGCGCCGGTGGTGGCTGTCCGCGGAAATGTGGACACGGGCGCGTGGGCGTCGGCGCTGCCGGGAACAGCGGTCGCCGAAGTTTGCGGCACGCTCATCTACGTCCTGCATGATTTGAACGAGTTGGATCTTGACCCGGCGGCGGCCGGGTTCGGCGTGGTGGTGTCCGGGCACTCGCACCAGCCGGCGAGCGCGGAACGCGGCGGCGTTCTGTTCGTCAATCCGGGCAGCGCGGGGCGGCGGCGATTCAAGCTGCCGGTGACGGTGGCGCGACTGGACCTAGGGCGACGTCCGTGGAACGTGGAGTTCATCGACTGCGGCGCCGCTGACTCCTAGGGGCTTGCGCCGGATTGGGCATTCATGTACGAGCGCAGAATGGCGTTAATGCGTGTCTGGTAGCCGCTGCCGTTCTTCTTGAGCCATTCCACCAGATCATGGTCAAGCCGGATTGTCACGCGGTCTTTCGTTGCGGGCATGGTGAGCTTGGCGGTCTTCCAGAAGTTTACGTCCAGTTTGGGAATATCGGAGTAGTCGATGTCCTCATCACGCATCTCGCGCAAGCGCTTAAAGTCAGTCTTGCCCTTCGTCCGCAAGGCTGAGGCGGTTTGCGTATTCTTGCCTTTCATGCCGATGTGCCCTCCTTGCTGAAATGATCCGTCGCCGTTGCCCGCGCATTACATAGGCCACTTCAATTGCGTACATACATAGTGTACACATACAATCGCGGGTAGTCAAGTGGATAACGGGAAGCTCATGCGCAGATAATCCACCGGCGTCACGATGCCGATCCCCCGATAGGATTTCAGGCTGAGTAAATCCCTGTCGCCAGCGACAAGGAGGTCCGCTTGCGCCGCCACGGCAGTCTCCCGTATGGGATCGTCGTTGGGGTCCCGGCAGACTCCGGAGACGGCGTGCTGGATCTCCACGCGATACGTCCAACGCAGGATCTCATCCAGGACCGCCTGCAGCGCACCCGGCTCGCGGTGAAACTTTCGGGTGAGCACGCGGGCCACTTCATGCTCGATGAAATCCGAGATGGCAAGTTGGTCGATGGTTAGCGCCTGCGTCAAGGCAAGCCCGGGCGCGCCACCGAATTCGAGGGCCGACACCCACACATTGCTGTCGAGAACAACGATCACCGCTGGGGGCCGTCTTCAGTCCTCACCTCATGAATGAGGCGCTCAACGTCGTCCTGAGTGTAGCCCCGGTGCTTCCGGCGCCGGCCTTCCTCTAGTGACGTCTTTAGAAGCGCTTGAATGCGTTGCCCGCGATAGGTTCGAAAGGCCTCCCGAAACAACTCGCTGATCGTGCGGCTTTCGGCTTTGGCCGCCGCCAGTACCTGCTCGGCCATATCGGCCGGCAGCGAAATGGTGAATTGCCTGGTGGTTCGCTGCATCACCAATATCATTACAAAGTAATGGCTAGTAATGCAACCCGCGGACCGGAGGCGGACCGGCGGGTCCTGGAGGACCCGGCCCAGAGGGCACCCCGGCCTGGAGGCCCGCCCCACTCGACTGATCAGCCACCCTCCTTCACAGGGTGAAGCCTGTGCCACCTGTTATGATGGGGGTTAGTTCGATTCCGAGGTAAATCCCATTGGCTTCAGTAGAAGGTTGCAAGCACACCCTGGAGATCACCGTGCCCGTCGAGGAAGTGGAGGCCGAAACCGGCCGGGCGGTGACCAAGGTCCAGCAGCGCGCGAAGTTGCCGGGCTTCCGGCCCGGAAAAGCGCCGGTCTCGATCATCCGCCAGCAGTTTGCCGGCGAGATCCGCAAGCAGGTCCTGGAAAGCCTGATCCCCAAATACCTGCACAACCGGTTCGAGGCGGAAGACCTGAAAGTGGTCGGACAGCCCGATATCACCGACGTACACCTGGAGGCCGGCGAGCCGTTGCGCTTCACGGCCGATTTCGAGGTGGTCCCGCAAGTCGAGCTGCTGGATTATAAGGGCCTGACGGTGAAGTACCACGATCCGGAAGTTACGGACGAAGACGTGGACAAGCGCATCGAGGAACTGCGCCATTCCAAGGCCGAATTCGTGAATGAAGATCCGCGGCCGCTGGCGGATGGCGATTTCGCGGTGCTGTCGCTCGAAAGCCTGAGCGCGGTGGAGGGTCCGCCGGTCAAGAACGAGGAGATGACGCTGGAAGTGGGCGGCGGCGACACGCTGGAGGACTTCAGCGAGCACCTGCGCGGCATGAATCCCGGCGAGGAGAAGGAGTTCGACGTTAGCTATCCCGAGGATTATGGCCAGCCCAAGCTCGCCGGCAAGACGGTGCGTTTCCGCGCGCAGGTGAAGGGTGTGCGGCGCAAGGAGCTGCCGGAGGTCAACGATGAATTCGCGCAGGACCTGGGCGACTACCGCACGGTGGATGAACTGCGCGAGGCCGTGCGCAAATCGCTGTTCGGGCAACGCCAGTTTGAGGCGCAGCTAGAGGCCAAGAACCAACTGGTGGACAAACTGGTGGACATGCACGATTTTCCGGTGCCGGAGACGTTCGTCGACCAGCAGATCAGGAACCGCACCGGCCGCGCGCTGGCCGAACGGGGCGTGGATCCCAAATCGCTCAAGCTGGACTGGAAGAAGTTGAAGGAAAACCAGCAGGACAAGGCGTTGCACGAAGTAAAAGCCTCCATGCTGTTGTCGCGGATCGCCGAGCGGGAAGCCATCGTCCCCACGCGCGATGAGGTGGACAAAGAGGTGGAGCGCATCGCCCGGCAGCAGCGGGAACCTTTCGCCGCGGTGCGCCTGCGGTTTGAGAAGGATGGGACGCTGGGCCGCATCGCCTCGCATATCCAGACGGAGAAGACGCTCAGTTTTCTGTTCGAACACGCAGGGAAGACAGAGGAGTAGGGGTACTGGAAGGAGGGAGGAATCCGATGAAATGGTTGTTGTGTCTGATGGCGGTATTCGCTTTCACCGCTTCTGCGGCCGATATCAGCGGCAATTGGAAGGGGACCGCCGAAACGCCCAACGGCACGATCGAGAGAACTTTCGCATTCAAGGTGGACGGCCATAAGCTCACGGGCGAAACCAACAGCGAACGTTTTGGCAAGTCGGCGATCGAAGACGGCAAAGTGGATGGCGATGACGTTTCGTTCACCCTCACGGTGAACGTGCAGGGCACCGAAGGGAAGGTCAACTACAAGGGCAAGGTGGATGGCGACACCATCAAGTTCACTGTGGAATTGCAAGCCCTCGGGCAGACCTTGGAGATGACCGCCAAGCGGGTTCCGTGAGCACCGACATGATACACTGAGGGTGCCGTGATGGACCACGTGCAGGCGATTCTGACTGTTAGCGTCCCCACTCTGGCGGTGCTGGTTGGGATTCTGATCAACGGCTCCCGGCTGTCCGATCTGCGGTCCTGCATGGATTGGCGCTTCGCTAGTTTGGACAAGCGGTTCGACGATATGGAGCGGCGGTCCGATCAGCGCTTCGAGGACCTCAAGGAAACCTGGCGCGCGGAATTGCACCGGGTGGAAGAAGTGCTCGACGCCCGCCTGAAGCATCTGGAACACGAAGGCTAGCGGCGTTGAGTACGGCTATGAGTATCGTCGAACACGATCCGGCGGATTGGGAAGACTTTGACGCCGCGGCTAAGAGGCCGATCGAACAGCACATTCGAAATTCCTTCATCAAGACGTACAAGCCCGTTCTGGATGACGCGGAATACCGTTCGTTCGACACTATGGAAGAGTATCGCCAGTGGTGTAAGGACAACCTGCCCGACTGGCTCGGCTACAGCCGCACCTGATTCCTCTGAATGGCGATATTTGAATTCAAGAACGCGCAAGAGCTTGGCCGTGTCTGCCAGCGTCACGGCGTCAAGTACCTGTTCTTCGGCAAGTCCGGAGCCATACTGCTTGGGTTTTCGGACACCACTCAGGATGTCGATCTCTATGTGGAAAAGCAGGCCGCCAACTGCGGGAAGTTGGTTGACGCCCTGGGCGAGTTGGGCTTCCGGCTCACCGGCGAAGAGCAACAGGAGAACCGCGGGTTCGATCTGGACCCCATGGTATCGAACGGTTTGACGATGCGTGGCAACGGCGCGGCGGAAGGCGGGGCTTCCCGATTGCAGGCGGCAAATCGCCAGAAGGACAAGGAATCGTTGCCGCGGCTGTTATCGTTCAGGGAGTGGTTGCAGAAGAACCAATAGAGGAGCGGGGCTGAAGCCCCGCGCGGGCTCAAGCCCGCCCTCCAGGTTGGGCATGAACCCGCCAGTACTTTTTTCGGCCAGGGGGCACATTGCCTAAACCACCGCATTCAGGCGATAATGGAATTGAACCCGTTCTTCCACCCCGGAGGCGGGAGAGGCGCATACCTTGGGTGCCATCCGCCCAGGGGTTGAGGAGGCGACTGCGTGAAGCGTGCCGGATCCGATGAGGCCCTGCGATGTTCATTCTGCCACAAAAGCCAAGATGTAGTTGGGAAGCTCATCTCATCCCCCAGTGATTACCCGCGAGCGTACATCTGCGATGAATGCATCGCGGTGTGCAACTCGATTTTGGACGACGACAAGGTCGACCAGCCTTCCGGGATGCCCCACAAGATCCCCAAGCCCCTGGAGGTAAAGGAGCACCTGGACCAGTACGTCATCGGCCAGGAGGCCACTAAGAAGAAGTTGGCGGTGGCTGTCTATAACCATTGCAAGCGCATCCATATGAACCGGATGAGGAACTCCGACGTGGAGCTTTCCAAGTCCAACATCTTGCTGATCGGCCCGACCGGGACCGGCAAGACTCTCATGGCGCAGACCCTCGCCCGCATTCTGGACGTGCCCTTCGCCATCGTGGATGCCACCACTCTGACCGAGGCAGGCTATGTGGGCGAGGACGTCGAAAATATCATCCTCAAGCTCCTGCAAGCGGCCGATGGAGACGTCCAGAGGTGCCAGCAGGGCATCATCTATATCGACGAGATCGACAAGATCTGCCGCAAGGACGAGAATCCGTCCATCACCCGCGATGTTTCCGGTGAAGGCGTGCAGCAGGCGCTCCTGAAGATCCTGGAAGGCACCGTCGCCAACGTGCCGCCCCAGGGCGGGCGCAAGCATCCGCACCAGGAATTTACGCCGGTGGATACGACCAATATCCTGTTCATCTGCGGCGGCGCCTTCGTGGGGCTGGAGAAAGTGATCGGGCGGCGTGTGGGCAAGAAGTCCATGGGGTTCCTGCCCGAAGAAGAGAAGAACAGCAAGATCGCCGGGATTGCCGGCCATCGCGATATCAACCTGCTGGCCCAGGCGCAGCCTCAGGATTTGATCAAGTTCGGCTTCATCCCGGAGTTCATCGGAAGACTGCCGGTGAGCGCGGTCCTCGAAGAACTGGACAAGGACTCGCTGGTGCAGATTCTGATCCGGCCCAAAAATGCCATTATCCGCCAGTATCAGAAGCTTTTTGAATTTGAGAATGTGCGGCTGAAGTTTAGCGACGACGCCTTGGAAGCGATCGCCGATTTGGCCCTGGAACGGAAGGTGGGAGCGCGCGGCCTACGTATGATACTTGAAGACCTCATGCTGGATCTGATGTATTACCTCCCATCGTACAAGAAGGTGAAAGAGTTCCTGGTCACCAAAGAGATGGTGCTTTCCCAGAAAATCAGCCTTACAATATTAGAAAAGGCCGGCTAAAGCCCGCCAGTACGTTTTTTGCTGCAAGCCTGCCAGGCCGGCCATGGTGCGCCGGCAGCGAACCCTTTCGGAGATACATGCTTACTTTAAAGGAAAAATCGGATACAAAGCGTTTGCCGATGATGCCGATTCGGGACGTGGTGATCTTCCCGTACATGATGACCCCCTTCGTGGTGGGGCGCGAATCCAGCGTGCGGGCGCTCGAAGAGGCCATGGCCGGAGACAAGAAAATCTTCCTGGCCACCCAGCACGACGCCTCCATCGACGAGCCCAAGCCCAATGAGATTTACACGGTGGGCACGGTGGTCAACATCGTCCAGAGCCTAAAACTGCCGGACGGAAATATCAAGGTGTTGGTGGAAGGCGTGGAACGCGCCAAGGTTTTTTCCATCAGCGACGACGAGGGGTTTTTCCGGGCCGTGGTGCGCACCTTCAACTTCAAGGTGGAAGCCGGTCCGCAACTGGATGCGCTCACCGGCCGGGTGACCACCCTGTTCGAGCAATACGTCAAGCTGAGCCAGAACCTGAACTACGAAACCATGATCGCCGCCATCCGGGTCGACGACGCGGGCAAACTGGCGGACACGGTGGGCGCCAATCTGCAGTTGACCATTGAGGAAAAGCAGGAGTTGCTCGAAATCTTCGATCCCGTGGACCGGCTCACCCGCGTGGCGGAGATGCTGGACATCGAGATCGAAAAGCTGAACGTGGACCGCACCATTCAAGGCCGCGTGAAGCGCCAGATGGAGAAGGCCCAGAAGGAGTATTACCTCAACGAGAAGATCAAGGCCATCCAGAAGGAACTCGGCCGCGGCGAAAAGAGCGAAATCGACGAGTTGAAAAAGCGCATCGAAACGGCCGGCATGACCAAGGACGCGCTCGATAAGGCCATGGCGGAGTTGAAGCGGCTGGAGAACATGCCGCCCATGTCCGCCGAGTCGACCGTCTCGCGCAACTATCTCGACTGGCTGCTGGCTGTGCCATGGAAGAAGAAATCCAAGGAAATCCGCGACCTGAAGTTCGCCGAGCAGGTGCTCGAATCCGACCATTACGGACTCGAAAAAATCAAAGAGCGCATCCTGGAATTCCTGGCGGTGCGCCGCCTGGTGAAGAACCCCAAGGGTTCCATCCTTTGTTTCGTCGGGCCTCCCGGCGTGGGCAAGACCTCGCTGGGCATGTCCATCGCCAAGGCGACCGGCCGCAAGTTTGTGCGCATGTCGCTGGGCGGCGTGCGGGATGAGGCCGAGATTCGCGGCCACCGCCGGACGTATATTGGCGCGCTCCCCGGCCAGGTTATCCAGATGATGAAGAAGGCCGGCACGCGCAATCCCGTGTTCATGCTGGACGAAGTGGAGAAGATGTCCATGGACTTCCGCGGCGATCCTTCAGCCGCCCTGCTCGAGGTGCTGGACCCGGAACAGAATTTTATGTTTGTTGACCACTACCTCGATGTGGAGTATGATCTGAGTCAGGTCTTCTTCATCGCGACGGCCAACGTTTTGCATACGGTTCCGCCCGCCTTGCAGGACCGGATGGAGGTCATCCGGCTTTCCGGCTACACCGAATACGAAAAGCTGGAGATCGCCAAGCGTTTCCTGGTCCGCAAACAAATGGAGCAGACCGGATTGACGGACGCCGACATCGAGTTTTCCGACGATGGGCTGCAGGGGCTGATTCAATACTACTCGCGAGAGGCCGGCGTTCGGAACCTGGAGCGGGAAATCGGCAACGTTTGCCGCAAGATGGCGCGCAAGGTGGTCAATGCACAGAGCGCCAAGGATAAGAAGCGCGCCGAAAGGATCGTGATAAGCGGCGCCAACCTGCCGGATTTGCTGGGGCCGCACCGGTTCCGCGATCTGGTGGCCGAAAAGAAGAACGAGATCGGGGCAGCGGTGGGTTTGGCATGGACCGAAGTTGGCGGCCAGATCCTGACTACCGAAGCCACGCTCATGGAAGGGAAAGGGAAGCTGACCATTACCGGCAAACTGGGCGAGGTGATGCAGGAGTCCGCACAGGCTGCCATGAGTTATATTCGATCCAGGGCGCATCAGTTCGGGCTTCCCCGGGATTTTTACCGCAACCTGGATGTACACGTACACATTCCCGAAGGAGCTATCCCCAAGGATGGACCATCGGCCGGGATCACCATGGCCACCACGATTTGCAGCGCGCTGACCAGGATTCCGGTGCGCGGCGATGTGGCCATGACGGGCGAGATTACCCTGCGCGGCAAGGTGTTGGGCATCGGAGGATTGAAGGAGAAGTTGCTGGCGGCCCACCGCCACGGAATCAATGAAGCCATTGTACCGATGGACAATAAGAAGGACCTTCCGGAGATCCCGGAAAATATTCGCAACGAGATGACCATCCATTTCGTCGAGTCGATGGACGAGGTTCTCAAATTCGCATTGGAGCGGGAGATCGTGGCGTTGCCCATGCCGACTGCGCCCGGTGTGGAAGTCGCCGCCCAGCCGGAGGAAGTTGTCGCGCACTAGGTCACAGTGGGGCAGACCATCGTTTTTGTGGTCTGCCGCTGGTAAGTTTTGCAAATCGATAGCACTTTTGTAACATCTTCGGCCAAGCCGGAACAGTTCCCATCTGACGGCTTGCCAGAGATCGCCTTTTTAGGGAGAAGTAACGTAGGGAAGTCCAGCCTGATTAACGCCCTGGTAGGGCGCAAAGGGCTGGCTTTCACCAGTAGCACTCCGGGTCGCACGCAAACGCTCAATTTTTACCGAATTAAAGGATCGCTGTATTTTGTCGATCTCCCCGGATATGGCTACACTCGGGTTTCCAAGGAGCTTTCCGGGCAGTGGCAGGATCTGATCGAGAGCTACCTGACAACCAGACAGACTTTGGATCTTTCCTTCTTGATCCTGGACGCCCGCAGGGGCTGGATGGATCGGGATTTGCAACTCAAGCAATGGCTCGAAAGCCACAACCGGCGGTACCAGGTGATCGCCACAAAGACAGATAAGTTGAATCAATCGGAACAATGGCAAGGTCTGGCGTCGATCCGCAAGGAAAACGTCGAACCGCTGCCGTTCTCGGCCTCCACGGGCCGGGGAGTGAGGGAAATTTGGCAAGTGATAACGAAAACACTCCAGACGCGGTAAATACCACAACACCGCAAGAAGAACAGGACAAGCCGTCCGAGCGCCCGCACGAACGGCCTGCCCGCGAAAATGGGCCTGCCCGCGAAATCTCCGGGCCCGCCCGCGACCAGACCAACGCCACGCACCAGGATGCCGCTCCGGCATCCGAGCCGCGCCCGCAAACCACCGCCGAACGGCCCGAGCAGGCCCTCGGGGGCGGCGCCGGCCACCACGGTGGGCACCGGCGCAACAAACCACCCGCGCAGGCCAAGAACGGCTCCCCCACTTTGGACCTGGTGGAATTGAAGGACATGAGCATCCAAAGGCTCAACCAGGTGGCCAAGGATATGAACGTGGCCGGGGCCGCCGGACTGCGCAAGCAGGAGTTGATCTTCAAGATCCTGCAAACCCAGGCGGAGAAGAGCGGCCTGATCTTCTCCGAAGGCGTGCTCGAATGCCTGCCGGACGGCTTCGGCTTCCTGCGCGCGCCCGAATATAACTACCTGCCCGGCCCCGACGACGTGTACGTGTCGCCCTCCCAGATACGCCGCTTCGATTTGCGTACCGGAGACACCATCTCCGGCCAGATCCGGCCGCCCAAGGAAGGCGAACGGTACTTCGCCCTCATCAAAGTCGATGCCATCAACTTCGAGCCGCCCGAGGAAGCCCGCAACAAGATCTTCTTCGACAACCTGACGCCGCTCTATCCCAACCAGCGGATCAAGCTCGAAACGGTGCGCGACGGCTTCTCCGGCCGCGTCATGGATCTGCTCACGCCCATCGGCAAGGGACAGCGCGGCCTGATCGTATCCCCGCCGCGCACCGGCAAGACCATGCTGCTGCAAAGCATCGCCAACTCCGTCACCACCAACCATCCCGAGGTCACCCTCATCGTGCTGCTGATCGACGAGCGGCCCGAGGAAGTCACCGACATGCAGCGCTCGGTGCGCGGCGAAGTGATCAGCTCCACTTTCGACGAGCCCGCCACGCGCCACGTGCAGGTGGCCGAAATGGTGATCGAAAAAGCCAAGCGCCTGGTGGAGCACAAGAAGGATGTGGTGATCCTGCTGGATTCCATCACCCGCCTGGCGCGCGCCTACAATACCATCGTGCCGCCATCGGGCAAGGTGCTCTCCGGCGGCGTGGATTCCAACGCCCTGCAGCGCCCCAAGCGTTTCTTCGGCGCGGCCCGTAACATCGAGGAGGGCGGTTCGCTCACCATCATCGCCACCTCGCTGATCGATACCGGCAGCCGTATGGACGACGTCATCTTCGAAGAGTTCAAGGGCACCGGCAACATGGAAATCCACCTGGAGCGCAAGCTGGTGGACAAGCGCGTCTTCCCCGCCATCGACATCAACAAGAGCGGCACNNATGGAACTGCTGCTCGACAAGCTCGGCAAGACCCGCAGCAACGCCGAATTCCTAAACTCCATGAACGGGTAATATCGTACTCGCTTGGCCGCAGGCCGAATTCCTACAATCGCTGCAACCGGAGGCTGGAGGGCGGACTTTAGTCCGCGCGGGGCTTCAGCCCCGCTCCGCCAACCGGTGATTGAATGCTGCGCTATACTCCAGACATGGGAACGTCGCTTCTCGTATCCGAGCAAGAGTATCTGAGCGGCAGCTACGAGCCGGACTGCGAGTACGACAACGGCGAACTCCAGGAGCGTAACGTGGGAGAACGGCCGCACGGCATTTTACAAGGTGAATCCTACGCTTTTCTGCGTGAGCACCGGAGAAGATTTCAGATCCGGGCTTTTGTCGAGCAACGCATCCGCATCGCGCCCCGCACGTACCGCGTCCCCGATGTCTGCGTTTACAAAGAACCTGCACCGCGCGATCGTATATTTTCCACCCCTCCCTTTATCGCTATTGAGATTCTGTCGCCGGAAGATCGCATGAGCCGGGTGCGCAAGAAGATCGATGAGTTCCTGGCTTTCGGCGTCCCGTATGTTTGGGTGATCGACCCCGAAACCCGACGCGCCGATGTCTACACCGCGTCGGGGTTCTACGAAGCCAAAGACGGCGTGCTGCGCACTGAAGATCCCGCCATCGAAGTCCCGCTGGCCGATCTTTTCCAGGCCTTGGATGACTAGGCTCACCCTCGCCCTGCTATGTTCGCCGGTCGCGCTGCTCGCGGCGTCCGGGCCCGGCGATCACCCCATCACCGACCCCCAATCTATAACCTCGGCATCGAATCCCAACGCCGCGCCGGCGCCCATCGAAGAACTGGTCTACACCCGATCCACCAGCGGCCCCGCCTGGTGGCGGCCTGGTCGCCCGACGGCAAATGGATCGTCTACCAGCAGCAGGACTACGCCGGCGGCGAAATCTTCGACCTCTTCGCCATCCCTGCCGCGGGCGGGCCGCCGGTCAGCTTGACCCGCACCCCCGATATCGCCGAAGAGGACCCGCACTGGTCCCCCGATGGCCGTACCCTCGCCATTTCCATCAAGCCCAAAACTTCGCCGATCTTCGACATCGCCTTGCTTGACTTGACTGGCGCACGCACGAAGTTCGCAACCTGACCGACGAGCAATCGAAGAACCACGGGTGGCGGATCGCGGCGTGGAGTCCCGATGGACAAAGCCTCTACGCCGATCGCGCCAACGCCGGAAATACCGATGCCGACATCTATCGCATCGACCTGAAGAGCGGCGCGCTCGAAAACCTCACGCCGCATACCGGCGACACCATCTATCGGGCGTCCTCCGTCTCTGCCGATGGGCGAACGCTGCTCGTCACCTCGAACCAAAAAGGCGGTTATTCCAACGTCGCCCTGCTGGCTGCCACCCGCAAGCTGACTTGGGTGACGGACACCGAGTGGGATGCCGAGGCGGGCGGCTTCGCTCCCCAGGGCGGGCGATTCACATATCTCATCAATGAAGACGGCCGCACCAGGACCTACATCGCCGAACGCGGCTCCAGCCGGTCCGAGCCGCTCGATTTCCCCGAAGGGCTGACCAGTCCCAGCGGCAATCCCACGGCCTTCTCACCCTCCGGCGACCGCCTGCCGATCTCGCATCAAAGCTCCAATCGGCCGGCCGATCTCTAGGTCTACGATTTCGCGTCCCGCCGCGCCACCCAGCTCACTTACTCCGCGCTGGCCGGACTCCATCCCGCGAATCTGCCCGCCTCGCGCCTGGTCCACTACCGGTCGTTCGATGGCAAGACCATCAGCGCATTTCTTTGGGTGCCCTTCAACCTCCAGCGCGATGCCACCGCTCCCGGGATCGTGCTGCCGCACGGCGGGCCAACCGGACAGACGCTCGATGCCTTCAACCGCACGGCTGAAGCTCTCACCTCGCGCGGCTATGTGTATATCGCGCCGAATGTGCGCGGCTCGACCGGCTACGGCATGGCATTCCAAAAGGCCAACTACCAGGACTTGGGCGGCGGCGACCTGCAGGACGAAGTCTACGCCGCGAAGTTTCTGGCGGCCACCGGGTATGTCAACGAAAAGAAAATTGGAATCTATGGCGGATCGTACGGCGGCTACATGGCCATGATCGCCATCGGCAAAACGCCCGATGTATGGGCCGCCGCCGTGGAACTGTTCGGCATTACCGACTGGCTCACCGAGCAGGCCCACGAAAGCCCGGAATTGCAACAGTACGATCAGTCCATTCTCGGCGATCCGGTGAAAGACCGAAAAGTGTACGAGGACGCCTCGCCTATCAAGTACTTCCAGAACGCCAAGGCGCCCCTGCTGGTGCTGCAGGGAGAGAACGACATTCGCGACCCCAAGGAAGAAGCCGACCAGGTGGTCGACACCTTGCGCAAATATGGAAAGACGGTGGACGCGCACTATTATCCCGGCGAGGGCCACGGCTTTGCCAAGCGCGAAAACCAGGTGGATTCGCTGGCGCGCTCCATCGCCTGATTCGACAAGTATTTGAAGGACACGCGCCCGTGACCCGCTACGGTATACTCCAGACATGGGAACGTCGCTTCTCGTGTCCGAACAAGAATATCTGACTACCAGCTACGAGCCAGACTGCGAGTACGACGACGGAGAACTCCTGGAGCGCAACCTGGGAGAATTGCCGCACGGCATTTTACAGCTCGAATTTGGCGGGTTTTTTCGCGATCTGAGAAAACAGGGGCGCCCGATCCGTGCCGCCGTCGAGACCCGCATCCGCATCGCGCCTCGCAAATACCGCATTCCCGACGTCTGTGTCTACAAAGAACCGGCGCCGCGCGACCGCGTACCCTCCACTCCGCCCTTTATCGCCATTGAGATCCTGTCACCGGAAGATCGCATGAGCCGGGTGCGCAAGAAGATCGACGAATACCTGGCCTTCGGCGTCTCGTATGTTTGGCTGATCGACCCCGAGCGGCGGCGCGCGGACGTCTACACCGCATCGGGGTTCTACGAAGCCAAAGACGGGGTGCTGCGCACCGAAGATCCCGCCATTGAAGTCCCGCTGGCCGGCCTGTTCCAGGCGCTGGATGACTAGCCCCGGCGACGCCATCCTGCTGGTCTCCTTCGGCGGTCCCGACCGTCCCGAAGAAGTCATGCCGTTTCTGGAGACCGTGCTGCGCGGGCGCAACGTGCCGCGCGAGCGCATGCTGGAGGTGGCGGAGCACTACCATCACTTCGGAGGCCGAAGCCCCATTAACGATCAAAACCGCGCGTTGCTGGCGGCCTTGCAAAAGGCGCTCGCGGCGGAAGGTCCGGATTTGCCGGTCTACTGGGGCAATCGCAACTGGCATCCGCTGCTGACTGACACGCTGCGCCAGATGACTGCGGACGGAGTGCGCCGCGCCTTCGCCTTCGTGACCTCGGCATACAGTTCCTATTCCGGTTGCCGGCAATATCTGGAAGATTTTGTGCGCGCCCGTGAGGCCGTGGGTCCTGGCGCGCCGGAGCTGCTGAAGTTGCGGGTGTTCTACAACCACCCCGGGTTCATCGAGCCGATGGCGGAGCGGGTGCGCGCGGCGATCGACCGTGTCCCGCCCGAACGGCGCGCTACGGCCGCGTTGGCGTTCACCGCGCACAGCGTGCCCGTCGCCATGGCGGAGACCAGCCGCTACGTGCAGCAAGTGCAGGAAGCCTGCCGGCTGGTGGCCGAACAGGTGGGCGGTCCGGCGTACCGCCTGGTCTATCAAAGCCGCAGTGGAGCGCCGGGCCAGCTCTGGCTGGGTCCCGATGTCCTGGAGTACCTGCGCGAGATGGCCGCCGCCGGCCCGGTGCGCGATGTGGTCCTGGCCCCCATCGGATTCATTTCCGACCATATGGAAGTGGTGTACGATCTGGATACCGAAGCGCGCCAGTTGTGCGGCGATCTGGGCCTGCACATGGTCCGTGCGGAAACCGTGGGCGCCGACCCGCGCTTCGCCGCCATGATCCGCGAGCTGGTCTTGGAGCGTATCGGCGGCGCTCCCAAGCGCGCCCTGGGCGAGCTTGGCCCTAGCCATGACGTGTGCGCGGACGATTGCTGCCCCGCTCCAAGAATGGCACGCCGCCCATAAGCGCGAAACTGCCCGCCGGCACGCGCAAACCTCCGGCGAATCGGCCGATAACATTACTGTATGATCTCTTCAACGCGCTCGGCCCCGCCCTCCATCAACGTGCGTATGATCGACGACCAGCACGCTGTTCTGATCGAGAAAATCGAGCGCCTGGAGCAGGCTATGGCCGTTGGGGATGACGCAGCCGCTCTTTCGCAATTGATACGCGACCTCGACGATTACGCAAGGTACCACCTTCCGATGGAAGAACGCATCATGAAGTCATGCGCATACCCTTTGCGCGACATGCACGCCCTTGAACATGAGAAATGCCTCCGCCGGCTCCTAGAGGTGGAACGCATGGTAACCGAAGGGCATCCCGCTGCGGCCGTCGAGATGCTCAGCCGGCTCCGCGCATGGCTCGACAGCCACCTCCTCGAGTGGGACGCCAAACTGGGTAAGTTCCTGAACAGCCGCGGCGTCGCCTGACCACCCGTGGGGCAGGCCCGTGCGGGTGCCCGCTGGCCCGGACTTGGTCCGGCGCCGGGTAAAACTATTGAGGCTCGCGTAATAAAGTGACAGCCAGCTTGGATCTTGTGGGGCGGGCATTCTGCCCGCAGCCGGCTTTTAGCCGGCCCTGGCCGCCTAAAAAGGCGGCTGCGGCCAAGATTGGCCGCCCCACATCAGCCCCGA
>PMVV01000469.1 GCA_003166475.1 Bryobacterales bacterium
CGGCCACCGCCGGGGACGCCGTGGTGATTTACTGCACCGGTTTGGGGGACGCCACGCCGCGCGCGGTAGCGGGATTTCCGGTCCCGCCTTCGCCGCTCTCGTATGCCAACGATACGGTAACGGCCACCATCGGCGGCGTCAACGCGTCCGTGTTCTTTGCCGGCCTGAGCCCCGGATTCACGGGCCTTTATCAGGTGAACGCCATGGTTCCCAGCGGCATCGCGCCGAATCCGCAGGCGCCGCTGGTGCTGTCGCAAGGGGGCCGCACCAGCGCCACCGTCACGATTCCGGTGCAATAGCAATAAAATAAAGAGTCCCGCGCGCCGACACTTGCCCCGGCCGGGATGTCCCCGAATTTCTGCTACCTTGCATACATGGATCGGATGCCACAACCTACCGCGGCGCGACTCGTCTCGCTGGACGTCTTCCGCGGCGCCACCATGGCGCTCATGGTGCTTGTCAATACCCCCGGCGACGGCGCGCACTCTTACGGACCGCTGCAACACGCCGAGTGGAACGGCTGGACGTTGACCGACACGGTCTTCCCCTCGTTCTTGTGGATCGTGGGCGTCGCTATCGCGCTTTCGCTCGGCAAGCGCATGGCGGCGGGCGATGCGCGCGGGCATTTATTCGCACAGGTGCTGCGGCGGGCCGCGATTCTGTATGCGCTTGGATTGGTGGTCTACGCCTATCCGTTCAGCCTGTCGACACAGCGATTGCTCGGCGTTTTGCAGCGCATTGCCATCTGTTACCTGATCGCCTCGGTTATTTATCTGACCACGGGAGTGCGGGGCCAACTCATCTGGATCGGGTCTCTTCTTGCGAGTTACTGGCTCATCATGAAGTTGGTTCCGGTTCCCGGCTATGGCGCCGGCGACCTCGCCGTGGGGCACAACTTAGCGAATTACATCGACCGGATCGTGTTGGGCAGCCACAACTATGCGGGCACCAAAACCTGGGACCCGGAAGGCATCGTCAGCACCATCCCCGCTATCGCCACGGCCTTGTTCGGCATCCTGGCGGGCCATATTCTGCGCATGCGGCGTCAACTCTCCGCGCGCACCGCCTGGCTGTTGGGGAGCGGCGCCGTCCTCATCGCTCTGGGACTGCTCGCCTCCATCTGGTTGCCCATCAACAAGAAGCTTTGGACCAGCTCGTATGCGCTGCTCATGGCGGGATTGGACTTCGTGGTCTTCGCCATCTGCTTATGGCTGGTGGATGTCCGCGGCTTCAAGCGCGCCGTGAAGCCGCTGACCATCATGGGTATGAACGCCATCACCGTCTATATGATTTCCGAGTTGCTGGATGAAGCGCTCGGAGCGCTGCATTGGCGTGGACCGCTGTACCGCGCCGTGTTTGTGCCGCTGGCATCGCCAATGAACGCGTCGCTGCTCTACGCAACAGCCTACACGGCGCTGTTGTGGCTGATCGCGTACGGCATGTACCGCCGCGGCTGGTTCTGGCGCGTGTGACTCGACTATGCGGCTACTGGATCAGGAACGCCGCAACGCCGCCGCCGCTAAGTCCCGTGTACTGACCCGTAGGATCCTGCTTGAAGTTTGTCGAACCGTTTATCTCCAGCGTGTTCACCACCAACCCCGTATAAGTACCGGTTGAGCTTTCTCCCGTATACAGCAGCGGAACCGTAGGCATATAGAGAGTGCCCTGGATGGTAGCGGTGGTCGCCCCGTTGATCTGGTTTTGGCTGTTGGAAGTCTGAGCCCGGTCGGTGAACCAGAATATACCCTGGTAGGTGCCGGATGTTGGAGCGCTGAAAGTCACATTGGGCTGCCCGCTGATGGTCAACGTGCCGTATGAGTAGCTGCTGTTAGACGTGTTGTAGAAGAATACCCCCGAGCCGGTGGCCGTAGTGCTGGCGCTATCGATCGTCAGTCCGCCGCCCAACATGATGTATTGGCCGGCCGAAAAGGTTACGTTGCCGCCGCTGATGTGGATACCGCCGCAATAGGTGCCGGGGTAAAGTGTGGTCGTGCCCTGGCTGAAGTTGTAGTTGGTTGCGGTGCAAGAGCCCGGCGTGGGCTCCGGGAGACCAGCCAGCGGATCGGTCACCGCCGTTTGACCGGTGACGGGATTGGGAACGAGGGTACCTTGGCCGCCGTTCTGGTAGTTCCCGACAATGGCAATGGAACTGGCCGATATGGCAGGGCTGCCCGCCCCGCCCGGCGGATTACCGCCGATATACAGAGCCACGGTAGCGCTGGAGTTGACATAGATTCCGCAGGTAGTCTGGACTTCCGATCCCTCTACGTCGAAGGCCCTCTGGGCGATTGCGTTCAGCACGTATATGCAGCCGGTCGGAGCCCCGTTCGAAACCAGAGCGGCGGTGGCGAGCGCGCCGGTGGCCAAGCCCGAATTGCTGAAGAGTTCGGAGAACAATTGCACCTGGCGGGTGGCGACCGACACCTGCGCCCAGTACAGCACCGCAACATTCGGATTGCCCGGCGCCGGAGTGGTATTGTTGGCTGTGATTTTGACGGTTGTGCCGGTCGCCGCGGCGAAGCCATTCTGCTTGGCGAAGAGACAACCGTTGTCCAGGTTGGTTTTGGGCGGGCTGTTGGGAGACGAGGTGCACGCAGTGGCCGTCGATGAGCACTGCGTCCCGGAGGTTCCCGACCCGCTGCACGTGACCGAGTTTCCGCTCACGCTGGACATCGCCGCCAGTACGGTGGCCATGGCGGCCGATTCCGCGGCGGCGTGCGCCTGCTGCCGCGTGTAGAACGCCAGCCCGGTCTCCGTGGCAAATCCGATCATGCCCAACAGAAGGAAGATTAAAAGCGTGGCCAGCGGCAGCACCTGCCCTCGCTCGCGCCCGTGTTTCAGTCGCATAACTCCCTCAGAATAAGACTCGCTGTGCCGAATATGCCCATAAGTTGTAACCTCCGTAATTGGCCCCTTTGGACCCCGGCCACATCACCGGCAACACCGTGTTGACCTGGTATTGCATCTGGACCTGGATAAGGGTGCCCACCGTGCTGTCGGCAGCCGGCGGCCACGCGTTGCTATTGGACGTGCAACTCGACACCGGGTTGCAGTTATAGGTCTTGCTGGGTGAAGTCAACGTCAGATTGAGCGTGCTGGAACTTAGGCCCATGGCGTAGCTTTCGGCAGTCGTTGCCACAGTGCCCACCGTGAGGGCACAGTTGTTGGTGCCGCTGGAGCAATGCTTGCCATGAACCGCGACGTAGCGGTTGAGTTCCTTAGCGGCATATGCAAGGGTCGTATAAGTCCACATGGCGAGCCCGATCTCGACGATCGAGACGAAAACAAGGATCATCGGGACGCCTACCAGCGCGAATTCAAGGACCGTACTGCCCCTCGACCGGCGCCGTCTTGTCATTGCGTCACCAACCTCATCTGGACCGTCCGGTCAAATGTGTATTTGCCGGGCAAGGCGCCGGGTATGGGTATCAATTGGGGGCTGGTGTAGGTTACGCTCACTTGCGAGGCCTCCGCGTTGTCGACGCCGGTCACCTGGGTCGCCGTAACCACCACGGGAGAAGCGCTGCAAGTCGTCACGGATGTGCCGACATTGGGCAGCGCTTGAAGTTCCGCCAGCGCGTAAGTGCAGGCGGTGGCGGCGTCGGCGGCGGTAGACTTGCTCTGCGATGTGTACCAGGCCGCTACGCGCGCGGCATTTTGAGTACTGATCAACGCGTAGCTATAAAACCCGAAATCGAAGGCGCCGACGAATAGAAACAACACCCAGGGCAGCATCAGCGCCGTTTCCAGAACGGCATGACCGCGTTCGCGTGCGGCGATCTTGCGGGGAACCCTCATTACGACCCAATCATAGTCGGAAGGAGGGACGGCAGACAATTACTCTTAAGTTAATTGCCGATAGTTAGTCCGCAGTTGGAGGGCGGCCAATCTTGGCCGCAGCCGCCTTTCAGGCGGCTCTGGCGCCCCTAACAGCTTGAACTAGCGGAGCATCTCCTCCACCGGCGTCTCCGGCAGGATGCCGTGGCCCACGTTGAAAATGTGGCCGGGCCGCGTCCCGGTGCGCTTCAGCAGCTCGGCGATCTTCATCTTCAGCTCCCGCAGCGGCGCGAACAGCGCCACCGGGTCCAGGTTGCCTTCGACCGCCGAGCGGTAGCTGATGTCCGTCCAGGCCTGGTCGATATTCACGCGCCAGTCCACTCCCATCACGTCGCCGCCCGCCGCGTGCAGCTCGCGGAAGAAGCCCGAAGCGCCGGTGCCGAAGTGGATCACCGGCACCTTGCCCGCCAGCGCGCGCACCACGCCCTGAATGGCCTCGCCGACATAGCCCAAGTCATCGGTATTGGCCGTGGACAGGCTGTCCACGTCGGCGTTGGTGTGGACCGGCACCGCTTGAGGCCCCGGAGCGTGACCTGTGCGAGGTGGTCCCGGTTGGTGCCTGGTCTATCTTCCGAGCACGACGTCAATCCCTGCCAATAGCAACTCCAGCTTTGCACGCTGAAGCTTGCCTGCGGGCTCGGTCAAAAGGTCCCTATCCAGAGCCACGATTTGAGAGACGTTCGCCACGGAATCCTTCGGCAGACCAGTAACGCGCGCCGGAAGAGCGACGTTGCCCGGTGCGTCTGCCCATCGAAGATTGCTGGTCGGCGGAACGCAAACGACAGTGGCGATCCGGCTGCGGTTCAGTGCATCGCCCTGCACTACGACGACGGGCCTTCTGAACCCCGGCCCAGACCCGGTGGGAGCGGGCAGATCGGCCCACCAGACCTCGCCCTGTGAGATCACCACTCGCTTCCCGCCAGAATACGGCGGCCGGCAGCGGAAGTGAACTCGTCAGTCGAGCGCTCCAACCCGGCGCAAACGCGATTCATAGTCTCGGTGACCTCCTCGGCCGCGTGCCGCGCCAGGTATTCCCTAACGGCATCGCTGAACAACCGGCTGCGAGACTTCTTGGTGCGCTTGGCCAGCCGCTCTGCGCCCGCAAACACATCGTCCGGAATGGAGACCGCCGTCTTCATACCCTCAGTATAACCGGCGTGGGCCGGGTAGATGTTGGGTGCAGAACAGTCTGTTCGGTGGTGTCCCTTGCCAGGAGTGCAGCGGGCTCCCTTGAAGCCGTGCATTTAGCTTGCAAGTTCGTTAGAGTTAGGGGACGTCGACGAGCTCAAGAAGAAGTAGCCTCGAGACAAGTCGGTGACAGGCAAGAGGACAGGCCGGAGTCCTGTCCCACCTACAGCTTGAACTCGCGCACCATCTCCACGCAAGCCTTCACATTCTCCACGGGGGTCTCCGGCAAAATCCCGTGACCCACGTTGAAAATGTGACCGGGCCGCGTCCCGGTGCGCTTCAGCAGCTCGGCGATCTTCATCTTCAACTCCGGCAGCGGCGCGAACAGGGCCACCGGGTCCAGGTTGCCTTGCACCGCCGAGCGATAGCTGATGTCCGTCCAGGCTTGGTCGATATTGACGCGCCAGTCCACTCCCATCACGTCGCCGCCGGCCGCGTGCAGCTCGCGGAAGAAGCCCGAAGCGCCGGTGCCGAAGTGGATCACGGGCACGCCGGTCGCGCGGATGCGCTCGATCAGCGCGCGCGAATAGGGCTGCACGAAACGGACGTAATCGTCCGGTCCCAGCGCCCCCACCCAACTGTCGAAGACCTGGATACAGCGGGCCCCGGCGCTCACCTGCAGGCTGGCGAAGGGGGCCTGCACGTCCACGATCTTGCCCATCAGCCTGCGCCACAGGATCTCGTCGGAATACATCATGCGCTTGGTGCGGATGTAATTGCGCGACGCGCCGCCCTCGATCATGTAGCTGGCGAGGGTAAACGGCGCGCCCACGAACCCGATCACCGGCACCTTGCCCGCCAGCGCGCGCACCACGCTCTGAATGGCCTCGCCGACATAGCCCAAGTCATCGGTATTGGCCGTGGACAGGCTATCCACGTCGGCGTTGGTGTGGACCGGATTATCGATACGCGGGCCTTCCCCGGTGGCAAAACGCAGCTTCAAGCCCATGGGCTCCACGGGCAGCAGCAGATCGGCGAAGATGATGGCGGCATCCACGTCCAGTATTTCGACCGGTTGCAAGGTGACTGCGGCGGCCAGGTCCGGGCGCTTGCAGATTTCCAGGATGTCGTGCTTCGACCGGATCTCCCGGTACTGGCGCAGATAGCGGCCCGCCTGGCGCATGAACCATACGGGGCGAACGTCGGTGGGTCTGCGCTTGCACGCATCCAAAAAGCGGCTTGTCATGGGAGCCACGCGCATGGCTGTTCCGTCCTGTCTTCGCAAAAGAAAGCGCGAAATCGGTGGGGATTATGTTGCGCCGCCCACTGGCGGCCATTGATGAAGAACGGTTTGGCCCAGGCCTCGCTGTCGATGGTGCGCGGGGTGATGAGCGAAACCGATAACATGCCCGGCGCCGGATAGCCGGTGCGGGGGTCCATAATGTGGCTGTAAACGTGGCCTTCGGCGCGAAAGAACTTCTCGTAGCTGCCGGAGGTGGACATCGACTCGTTCTTCAAGAAAACCTCGGCTACGCTGGCGCGCTCGTTGCGGGGGTCGCGGATGGTGATGCGCCAGCCGCGCGGTTCGTTGGGGGGCGCGCCCAGTCCGTAGATGCTGCTGCCGGAGGCCGCCACCAACGCAATGGCGATGCCCTTGCGCTTCAACACGTCGACCATGCGGTCCACGGCGTAGCCTTTGCCGATGCCGCCGGGGTCCAGTTCCACGCCCGGCCGGTCGAAGCTGATGGACTGGCCAGCGGGGTCCAGATGTACGTGCCGGTAGCCGACGCTCGCCATGGCCGCCATCACCTCGGCGCGGTGCGGCAGGTGGCCGGTTCCTTTGTAGAAGCCCCAGACTTTCATCAGCGGCCCGACCGAGATATCGAAGGCCCCTTCGCTCTGGCGGCTGTATTCCTGGCAGTCGGCCAGCAACTGGAACAGCTCGGGCGAGACGCGCACCGGGTGGCGGGCAGCCTCACGGTTCACCTCGCTCCACTCGCTGTCGGGCTTATAGTTGGAGAGCATACTGTCCAGTTGCCGCGCTTCGTCGAAGGCAGCCTCGACGGCCCCCTCCATTTGATCCCGGTCGTAACCATAGACGGCTATGGAATAGGCGGAGCCCATGGCCTCGGCGCTCTGTTCCAAGCGCAAAAGCTCCCGGGCGGCCTGGGCAGGCCAAGCGCACCGCCCCACCGTCAACAAAAACAAAACTACCACAGTTTGTTTGACTTTAGGGCTGATTTTCCGTAGACGCACGCTTTTTTTTCGCCCTCTTCAACAGAATCTCGACCCGCGTGGCGGCGTCGGGGTAGTGGTCCGGCTCGAAATGCAGCTCGGGAATCCTCCTGAGGTTCAACCGGCTGGCCAACTCATGCCGCAGGTAGTTACGGGCATGCTCCAGGGCGGCCATGGCTTGGTGCTGCTCGTGCTCGTCCCCGCCCAGGGCGACCTTGACGATGGCGTGGCGCGAGTCCGGACTCACGGTCACGTCTGTAACATCCACCAAGGCCAGGCGGGGATCGGAAAGCTCAAACCCGACGATCTCGGAAAGTTCCTCCCTGACCGCTACGGAAACCCGGCGGGAACGATGCTCATCCATGGGAAACCCGTGGCTGGTGGATAGTGGCTAGTGGTCGGTGGCGAAGCACAACAACCATCCACCAGCCACCTCCCACCAGCCACCGTCTTTTCACATCCATTCGACCGTCGCTCCGGTCAGCTCCGCGCCCAGCAGCGCGGCCGCTTCGTCTTCGACCGACTGCAATACCTGTTGGGCGTGGCCGTGGTCGGAGGACACGGTCACCGCCGCCACCACTGCCCGCTGCCACAGATCCTGACAGTCGATCTCCGCCACCGCCACGTTGAACTTGCCGCGCAGCCGGTCCTTCAGGCTCTTCACCACGTGGCGCTTGTCCTTCAAGGAGTGCGAGTTTTCCAGTACGATTTCGAGCGTCAGCACACCGATCGTGGCCACGGCGCCTCAGGCGAAAACTTCGGTGGCCACGCGCTCGGTGACGAACGCCTCGATGATATCGTTCTGCTTGATATCCCCGTAGTTCTCCAGCGTGATGCCACACTCCATGCCGCTCTTCACTTCGCTGACGTCGTCCTTGAAGCGGCGCAGCGAGCTGATCTTGCCGGTGTAGACCACCACGTTGTCGCGCAGCAGGCGCACTTCGCTGTCGCGCGTGATGGAGCCATCCTGCACCTGGCATCCGGCCACGTTGCCGACCTTGGTAATGCGGAAAGTGTCGCGCACCTCGGCCTTGCCCCGGTAGACTTCCTTGTACACCGGTTCCAGCAGGCCGGTCATGGCCTTCTTGATTTCGTCGGTCAGGTTGTAAATGATGGTGTGCAGCCGGATATCCACTTTTTCCTGCTCGGCCAAAGCCGTAGTGTTGCGCTCCGGGCGCACGTTGAAGCCGATGATGATGGCATCCGACGCGGAGGCCAGCAGCACATCGGACTCGTTGATTGCGCCCACGCCGGAGCGCAGCACGCGAATCTTGACCTTATCGTTGGACAGCTTCTGCAGCGTATCGCTGAGCACTTCGGCGGAGCCGCCCACGTCGGCCTTGAGGATGATGGGCAGTTCGGTGACTTCGCCCGCCGCCAGCTTCTTGTGCAACATCTCCAGGGTGATCCGGCTGCTCTTGGCCAGGGTGGCTTCGCGCACTTTGGCTTCGCGGAAAAGCACGATCTGCTTGGCCTTGGCGGTGTCGGTCACTACCTGGAAATCGTCGCCGGCTTCCGGCATGGACTCCAGACCCAACACTTCGACGGGCGTGGAAGGCTCGGCCTCGCGAATCGGTTCGCCGCGGTCGTTCAGCATGGCGCGCACTTTGCCGAAGACCGCGCCGCAGATGAAATAGTCGCCCACGCGCAGCGTGCCGTTGCGCACCAGCACGGTGGCGACTGGGCCGCGGCCCCGATCCAGCTTGGCTTCCAGCACGTTGCCCGAAGCCGGGCGGGCCGGATTGGCTTTGAGATCCTGCAGATCGGCCACCAGCAGAATCATCTCCAGCAGCAGATCCAGGTTGATCTTCATCTTGGCGGAGACGGGCACCGTCACCGTATCGCCGCCCCAATCCTCGGCCAGCAAGCCGCGGTCGGCGAGTTGCTGCTTGATGCGCTCCGGCTGCGCGTCGGGCTTATCGATCTTGTTGATGGCGACGACAATGGGGACCTTGGCCGCGCGGGCGTGGTCGATGGCCTCCAGCGTTTGGGGCATCACGCCGTCATCGGCCGCTACCACCAGCACCACGATGTCGGTCACCTTGGCGCCGCGCGCACGCATGCGAGTAAACGCCTCGTGGCCGGGGGTGTCGATGAAAACCACTTTGCGGCCGTCTTTCTCGACGTAATACGCGCCGATATGCTGGGTGATTCCGCCCGCCTCCTTGCCGGCCACGTTGGCTTCCCGGATGGCGTCCAGCAGCGAGGTCTTTCCGTGATCCACGTGGCCCATGATAGTGACCACGGGGGCCCGTTTGAGCAGGTCTTTCTGCTCTTCGGCAACCTCCACTTTTTGCTGCGATTCCTCTTCGTAAGTAATTGTGCTGGTGGATGCGCCGAACTCGCGTGCGATATCGGTCGCCAGCTTGGAATCCAGGGTTTGGTTGATGGTGGCGAGGATATTGCGGTCCATCAGTTTCTTGATGACGATGCCGGCCTTGACATCCAGCTTTTCGGAAAGCTCCTTGACCGTGATGCCTTCGGTAACGGTGATCTCGCGGCTGACCGGGGGCGGCCCGGAGGAGGCTTGGCGGCGCGTCGAAGGGCGCAGAATCTTCTCTTCCGGCTCGGCGCTGCGATCGCGCTGTTGCGGGCGGCCGCGATTGCTGCCGGGGCGGCGCTGCTGATCTGGCAGGGGCGGCGCGACCGCTGGTTCCATACCCCGGGGACGCGACGTCGTGGGATGCATGGGGCGCGGACCGCCACCGGGGCGCATGGGGCTGCCTGGGCGGACACCCGGAGCACCCGGGCCTGGGCGGAGGACGGCGGGCTGGCCCGGACGGAGCGGTCCGCGGGGCTGGTAAATAGGCTGTCCGGGGGCTGGAGCGCTCTGCGGCCGCGGGGGGCCAGGACTGAGAGGACGGCCCGGCGCGGGAGATAAGGGCATGCCGGGAGCGGCGGCGCGGGGCTGGCTTAGCCTGGCCGCCAAATCCGCGCGCGGCGGCACTACGGGACGCGCAGCCGGCTGCCCGGCAAGTGGGCGCGCAGGTGGTCTGGGCGCGGAGGGCATGGGAGTTCCGGGCGCCGCCGGTAGGGCGGGGCTTCCCCCCGATGCCGGCGCGATTGGCGCGCGCGCCGCCACACCGGGCCGGGTGAGAATCGGAGCCGATGGAGATAGGGGTTCGTTGACGCCGGGCGGCATCGGTTGACGCGGTCCGGACAGCACCTGGCCAGGCCGCGGTTGCGGTACGGGCCGGGCCACGGGCGGCGTCGGGCGGCCGGGCGCAATCACCGCCGCCGGGGGCATTGTGGGCGGAGGCGCGGGCGCGGGTCGTGGGGCCGCGGGCGCAGCGGGCTGAACGCCGGACGGCGAACTGCCTGCCAATGGCGGACGAATGGGATGCGCCAAGCGGCCTGCCGGACGATCCGGCGCGGTCTTTCCGGCAGCCGGTTCGGCGGGCTGCTCTACGGCGGCAGCGGGGGCGGACGGCTGGCCCGCCAAGCTAACCGGCGCAGCTTCCGGAGCCGGCGACGTCTCCACTGCCGGGGCTGGCGGCACGGGAGGCGTGGCGGCGCGCGCTTCCGGTTCCGCGTACTCCTCGGGAACCTCATGGCCGAAGAACCGCCGCAGTTTGATGGCGACGTCTTCGTCGATCGAGCTGGAATGGGTCTTCTTCTCGGTTACGCCCAACTCGGGGAGCTTGTCCAGAATCTCGTGCGCTTTGACTTCCAGCTCCCGAGCCAGCTCATTAATACGAATCTTGTTCATAGATACAAAACTGTCTTGCGAGACGCACCTCACTCGTTTTGCGAACCGCTGTCTTCCGACTCGTCGTGAGAAACGCGCCCCGAGTCTATTATGGTATCAGACTCGCCCGCGATCTCGATGTCTTGCGGTTCCCCGGCTTCCGCGGCCGCCGCGGTTTCCACTTCGCTTTCCGCCGCGGGTTCAGCGGCAGCCTCCACCTCGGGCGCCGGGACGGCCTCCGCCGCAAGCGGCTCACCGTCTGGGATTTCGGCCTCGGTTTCGGCTGCGGCTTCGTCCTCGGCCGCCGCCGGCGCGGCTTCTTCAAACTGGCTGTAGTAACCGGTCACCGAATCCCGAATGCTCTCCACCATTTCCGGATCGATGCCCGGAATCTCCTGCAACTGCTCCGGCGTCATGCCGCCCAGCTTATCGATCACGCTCACCCCGGCCCCCGCCAGCATCCCGGCCAGTTCTTCACTCAAGCCATACGCGATCAGCGCGGACACCGGCTCCGGCGGATTGACCAGGGCGGCCATGGCGGACTCCACCTCCTGGCGCTTCTCCTCTTCGCTCTTAATGTCCACCTTCCACCCAAGCAGCTTGGCCGCCAGGCGGACGTTCTGGCCCTTCTTCCCGATGGCGAGCGAAAGCTGCGAATCGTCCACGATCACTTCCATGTGCTTTTCGAGCGCGTCGACGATGGTCACGCGGCTGATCTTCGCCGGGCTCAATGCGTGCGTGGCGAAGGTCACCGCATCCTCGGAGTATTCGATGATGTCGATCTTTTCGCCGCGCAACTCGCGGATGATGGATTGCACGCGCATGCCTTTCATGCCCACGCAAGCGCCCACGCTATCCACATCGCGGTCGCGGCTCTGCACGGCGATCTTGGTGCGCTCGCCGGCTTCCCGCGCGCAGCCCTTGATGGTCACGGTGCTGTCGTAGATCTCCGGAACCTCCTGCTCGAACAGCCGCATCACCAGCTCCGGAGCGGCGCGCGAGACCAGTACGCCCGGCCCCTTGCTGGATTTGTCCACCACGCGGATCACACAGCGCACGCGATCGCCCACGCTGTAACTTTCCAGGCGGGACTGTTCCTTCTTGGGCAAGCGCGCTTCCGTCTTGCCCAGATCCAGAATGTAATCCGGACCCTCCACCCGCTTTACGGTGCAGTTCACCAGTTCGCCGGTGCGGCCGGAGTACTCGTTGAAGACCGTCTCCCGCTCGGCCTCGCGCACCTTCTGGAAAATCACCTGTTTGGCGGTCTGCGCCGAGATACGGCCCAGTGAGTCGGTCTTCTTGGGAATGCGAATCTCCGCGCCGATCTCGGCTTCCGGATTGATGCGGCGCGCTTCGGCCAGGGTCATTTCCTTGGCCGGATCTTCCACGGCCTCGACCGCCTTCTTGACGGCGAACAACAGCAAGGCGCCGGTCTTCTGGTGCAACTCGGCGATATAGTCTTCCGTGGTGCGGAAGTGCTTGCGCGCGGCGATCAGCATGGCGTCTTTGACGGCGTCCAGAACGATCTGCGGATCGATTCCCTTTTCCTTGCTCAGTATCTCGATGGACTGAAAAATCGTTTCCAAAATGTGCCTCTTCTGTTTTGTCCCTGGATTGTTAGCCCGATGGCGAGGAGGGATTTACCACTCAAACTTCAAATTCGCCTTTTCCACCTGTTCGAACGGGAAGCGGATCTCGCGGCCGGCGGCGTCCAGACTGATCACGCCGTCGGTAAAGCCAGCCAGGGTGCCCTCCCAATGGCGCTGGTTTTCGACCGGCGCGCGCAAGGTGACCTTGGCCTTCTTCCCCTGGAACCGCTCGTAGTCGCGCGGTTTGAGCAGCTTGCGCTCGAGGCCCGGCGAACTGACCTCCAGCGTGTAATGGCCGGGCACCACATCCTCGACGTCCAGAATGGTCCCGACCTGGTGCGAGATCAGCTCGCAATCGCCGTGGGTTACGCCCTCGGGCTTATCGATAGAAATGCGCACAAACTGGTTTTTCCCGCCGCCTTTGACTTCCACTTCGACGACTTCAATGCCTTCGGAGCCCGCCACCCGCTCGGCGATCTCCTCGATGCGCGACGATATTGCCGGCTTCATATGATCCGCTTCAATCCACGCCCCAACAAAAAAGTGGGCTTTCGCCCACTCGTCAGGTTCGACACTCCAAGGACTATTGTACCGCGGCTGGGGGGAAATGCAAGTTAGTTGGAGATGGGTGCAGGGCCGGGGGGCGAGCGTCTGACGAGCGGATGGTGGGGCGGGCGCCCTCGCCCGCGCCGGACCCCCGGTCCGACAGCCGAGCCATACGCTAGTGCGGTGTCCAAGAAATAACTGNNCGCCACGCCGGGCACCGGAACTGTACAGTTAATTCGCGGACACTAGACTAGAGACCATCCAGATAGCAGGTAAAGAATGGCTTCTCCCTCAACCAGGTAACCTGTTTGAAATGATTCAAAGAGAAAGGGATTGTGCCCTCGCGGTCGAGTTGAACCATGCCGCTGTGCACGCTTCGAATATTGGAATAACTGTAGCCCTTCGGCAAGTCGAAAAACTCGAAGCTAAAAGAGGTGCCGTACGAGAACCGCATATCATCATCGATCTCAACGACGAACGCAGTCCAGCCCATCGTCGTTTCACCATGGATTTCCTTCAGTGTTCTTATCGGCCTGGCAAACGGCGATGCTTCAACCCGGCGGATATGGTAATCAGCCACATGATGCCGTAACCGCCCGATACTGGTCCGGCTCCTTCCTCAGTTGCTCGAATCGCTTGATAGCCAGATCCACCTGTTTGCCTCTGCTCTGGAACACCACGCAGGGCAGATATGTTTCGTTCATGAGGTAAGCCGCCGCCCTGTACCGGTTGCCCTAGATAGCATCCGGCAGCGGTTCGATCTCCTTTCTCAAAAAACGGCCCAACTCAGTACCGTCCATCGTCACATCTAAGACATTGTAGCGTTACCTTCGGTTCCTGCCTTGGCCGTCGCAATTCCGGCAAAACGTTGGTATCGAGGAGCCACGCCATTTAGCGTCCGCTCCCAACTCGTCGGGGCTGCGGCCCTGCTCGGCGGCGGAGTGCGTCAGCTTCGCCTCCAGTTCTCCGGCAGGAAGGCCGCTGCGGGGCAATCTCAAGAGGCGCGTTCTTACCGCTCCCGGATCGGAGTTATCAAGCGACAGCCTGCAGGCCATTCTTGGCGACCAGAGTGAGCAGTTTCAGGGACGCTCCCCTGGGATGCTTTTCACCGCGTTCCCACTGGCTCACCAAACCGGATGTCACGTTGAGATGGCGGGCAAAAACCGCCTGGCTCGCGCCCTCCCGCACACGCAGCGCGCGGATCTCCTTGGGTTTCAATGGCCGCACTGGCGTAAGGCACAAGTCGTCGAATTCATGCATGGTGCGTTTGCCGATTACGCCGGCAGCACGGAGACCTTCGGCGGTCTCGTGGATGGATGCCATCACGGGACTACGGTATTGCCTCTTCATCGCACATCACCTCTATCAAGGTTCCGTACGCAAGCGCACGGGCGATGGCCTTGCCGTCGAAGGCCATCAATTCGGATGCGAGCCTTTTGAGGGCGGCCAACTCGTCCGGACCGATGTTGCCCTTTTCATCCTTGGCGAAACCGTGAACGAAGACGGCCCGTGCACCGCCAAGGTCCGCGGCGATTAGACTACGCTCGGCATCCTGGATGGCTTTCGAAAGCGCGGCGTCATCAAGGCCGGCCTTCCTCGCAAAGCGCATGAATGCCTCATTCTTGAATATCCGCACTTTTTTGCCAGAACTCGTTCGGCTCTAACTCTCCGCGGTTAGTATAACACTCTGTGCTATAGATGGGCGCCGCGGACAAGTCGGCGGCGGGGAGCAAACCGCGCAAGAAGGCCGCGTCCAGCCAGCGCCGGAAGCACGCTGGCAGGCGTGCGGAAATCGCGGCGGCCGGCGGAGGAATAGCAGGCGCTTTCTAAGGCTGAACGCGTCCGGCAGATCCAGGTCTCTCAGTCAATAGCGGTAGATTGTGCTAACCTCAATCAAACCGATGCCCCCTTCGATCCCCAAGCAATCGCGACTCCCGCTACTCGCGTGGCTTGCCGCGTTGCTATTGGGCCTGCCCGCGAAGGCGCCTGCGCAAGCGATCACGGAGTACAGCATCCCAACCAAGACCAGCCTTCCCTTCTCCGTCACTCCGGGGCCGGACGGCGCTCTCTGGTTTACCGAAGCGCATGGAAACAAGATCGGGCGCATTTCGACCGAAGGAGCCATCACCGAGTACCCCATCCCCACGCCGGACAGCAAGCCGGTATGGATCGTGGCGGGGCCGGACGGCGCACTCTGGTTCACCGAAACAGGCGGTAACAAGATCGGGCGCATCTCCACCGGCGGCGCCATCACCGAGTTCCCGCTGCCCACACCCGGCAGCGACCCATGGGACATCGTCAACGGACCCGGCGGAGCGCTTTGGTTCACCGAGCACGGAGGCAGCTTAAAGATCGGCAGCATTACTACCGATGGGAAGCTGGCTGAATACCGCCTGCCCCTCGCTCCTTGGGACCTCGGCGCGGGGCCCGATGGAGCGATCTGGTACACCGAATGGACCAGCAACAAGGTGGCGCGCATGACCACCGCTGGCGTGGTCACCAACCAGTTCACGGTCCCCACCCTAAGCAGCGCCCCGAACGTCATCATTACCGGCCCCGATCTGTTGCTGTGGTTCACAGAGTATTCGGGCGACAAGATCGCCAGTATGACCACCGCCGGTGTCTTTACCGAGTATCCGGTGCCCACCTCCAACAGTCAGCCGGGTAACATCGCCGTGGGTCCCGATGGCGCGCTCTGGTTCACCGAACACGCAGGCAACCGGATCGGACGCATCACTCTCACGGGCGCGATCACGGAGTATCTCGTGCCCACGCCTGCGTCCGCCCCTATGGTGGTCGAACCGGGCCCCGATGGCGCTCTGTGGTTCACGGAGTATTATGGCAATAAGATCGGGCGCATCGCCACGCCTTGACCGACTGATTCGCAGTAACCCGTCACGCCATTCGCGCGTTTTAAGAGATTGGAATAACAACTTATGC
>PMVV01000051.1 GCA_003166475.1 Bryobacterales bacterium
CTGGACGGCATTTTCAGCGCGCAGGTGGTGGAGCATCTGCCGCCCGAACGCCTGCCGGACATGATTCGCCTGGCGGCCTCGCGGCTCCAGCGCGACGGCGTGCTGGCGATCGAAACACCCAATCCGGAGTGCCTGGCCATTTTCGCCAGTCACTTCTATCTCGACCCGACGCACACCCGCCCGGTGCCGCACGCTTTGCTGGCGTTCTACATGGAAGAGTACGGGCTAGGTGGCATCGAGGTGCATCGGCTGTCGCCGGCGATTGAATCCATGCCCGCATTGGCCAGCCTCGCGGAAGATTTCCGCGAGGCGTTCTTCGGCGGCCTGGATTACGCGATTGTGGGGAGGAAGCTATAACTCGTCCGGGCGCCCCGCGCGAGATCGAGATCAAGCTGGCGGTAGCGGACGCCGCCGCCGGACGCCGCCTGCTGCGCGCCGCCGGGTTCCGCATNNGGATGCCTGCTGCGCGTTCGCGAGGCCGGCCCGCAGGGCATTCTGACTTACAAGGGCACGGGAACCATCGGCAAGTACAAGGACCGCGAAGAACTGGAAGTCGAGGTATCCGATCCGCACAGGATGAGCGAGATGCTGGCCCGTCTGGATTTCATCCCCACGTTCCGATACGAGAAGTTCCGCACCGAATACCGCCGCCCCGGTGAAGCGGGGGTAGCCACGCTGGACGAGACGCCCATCGGAGTGTATCTGGAATTGGAAGGCGCGCCCCGCTGGATCGACCGCACGGCACGCCGTCTGGGGTTTGCGGAAGCGGATTACAGCACGGCGAGTTATTACGGTCTGTATGCGGATTACTGCCGCACACATGGCCTGCCGGTCACGCACATGACGTGGGGCAGGCCGCTCATGAACCAACCTTCAAGGTGCCGGCGGCAACCAGGCTAGCCCCGCTTGAGGAGTTGCCGAGATACACCGTGTAGACGCCGGGCGCGATCACCCAGGCGTTGGAATTGACGTCCCAATACGACAGTGGATGAGAGGAATCGTTGGCATCCACTTCGATGGTCGCCGCCATCTCCGCGCCGGGCGGGACGGACACCTTCAGCCATCCCACCAGGCGTTTGGGCGGCTCGCCAGTCGAAGCCGGGAGCGCCACATACACTTGCGCGACCTCCGCGCCGGCCACGGAGCCGGTGTTAGTCAGATTGAAAGTTACCTGGAAATTCGGGTTGCTTGCACTCAGATTGTCGATCACCGCCGCATTGGAGAACGCGAAGGTGGTATAAGACAACCCAAAACCAAACGGAAACAACGGCGTGAGACCCTGCGAGTCGTACCACTTATAGCCCACGTTGAAGCCTTCCGAATAATTCACGGGGAACGGCGTGGTGCTATCGGGCGGCTGAGTGATTACCGGGCGCGGCAGTTGGTCCACGCTGGCGGGAAACGTGATGGGCAGCTTGCCCGACGGATTCACCGCGCCGAACAGAAGATTGGCTATCGCCGGCCCGCCCTGCTGTCCCGGGAACCAGGCCTCCAGCACCGCGCTGACGCTTCCCAGCCACGGCATCACTTGCGCGCTGGCGTTCTCCATGACCACGATGGTTTGCGGATTGGCCGCCGCCACCGCCGCTACCAGCGCATCCTGATCGATGGGCGGCGTGTGGATCGCGTCGGTAAAGTTCAGGCTCGGCATATCCATACCCTCGCTGGTCCACTGGCTGACGAACACGATAGCCACCTGCGTGGTAGCCGCCAGTGCTGCCGCCGTCGCCGCATTGGTCCCGGGATCGAACTGCACGCTGGCGTTGTGCGCCATCGCCTGAATGGCCTGCATGGGCGACGATGGATCCCAGATCACCTGCGACCAACAGGGCGGGCAGGGATAGCCTTCCGTGAGGATGGGTCCGCCGGTGGGAGTGACCTGCGCCGAGCCGCCGCCGGAGAGCACCCCAATATCGGCATGCGATCCGACGATGGCGATGGATTTCACCGTCGCGGCATTCAGCGGCAACTGCCCGCCGGCGTTCTTCAACAGCACCGCGCCCTGCTCCTCGGCCTCTTGCGCGATGGCTTGGTCGGTGGCGGTATCGATCGGCCCAAGAGATTCCGGATAATCGAACAGTCCGGCCGCGTACATGGCGCGCAAGATGCGATGCACCATGTCGTCCAGGCGCGCCTGCGGCACCTGGCCGCTCGCGATCGCTTGCCCCAGGCTTCCGAAATAGGCGTTGTCCGGCTGCTCCTGATCGAGGCCGTTGAGCGCCGCGTTCACCGTCGAGTGCGTCGCCCCCCAGTCCGACATGACGAATCCCGGAAACTGCCAATCGCCCTTCAGAATGTCGTTCAGCAGATGCGCGTTCTCGCAGTTGTAAACGTCGTTCACCAGGTTGTAGGCGCACATCACGGACTGCACGTGGGAGTCCTTGACACCGATCTCGAACGCCAGCAGGTCGCTTTCGCGCATGCCGCGTTCGCCGATCTCGACGTCGCCTGTGGTGCGCCCGCTCTCCTGATCGTTCAACGCGTAGTGCTTGATGCCGCCGATCACGTGCTGGGCCTGAATGGCATTAAGGTGCGCCGCGGTGATCTTGCCGGCCAGGATGGGGTCCTCGCCTTTGGTTTCGAAGGTGCGGCCGTCGCGCGGCTCGCGGCCGATCAGGTTGATGTTGCCGCCCAGGTTCACGTTGATGCCGTAGGCGCGCAACTCGGCGCCGATCACGGTGCCGTATTTGTAGGCTTCGCTCACGTCCCAACTGGCGGCGCTGGCGATGGACGACGGCAGCGCAGTGGCTTGGCCCACGGCGTTGCCCACGCCCACGCTGCCATCGGCGAGGTAGAGGTTGGGAATCCCGAGCGCCGGTATGCCCTGAACCACACCCGCGCTGCCGCGGGTGGGCGCGGTAGTAGACGTAACCGCTCCATACACGAGCTGGATTTTTTGATCCTGGGTCATCTGGGTAAGCAACTGTGCCGCGCGCTGGTCGGGGGTTGGCGGCTGGACGGCGATCTCAACGGCGTTCGATGTTGCGCCGCCGATGGAAACCACGACGGGGACCGCATTGCCCGTGGGCGCGTTGGCGGGAACCAGCACGTTAACCTGGTAGAGGCCCACCGATCCGGGCGCAAGGCCGGACCACAACACCTGCGCGGGCACGTTCCCGATGGTGACAGTGGGTGTCGTTTTGGTGGCGGCGAGCGGGTTGCTCGGGGCGGCTGCGCCGGTCTGCGGCTGATTGGTCACCGCGCCCAGTCCTGTGCAATAAATCAAAATGGTGGTGGCGCCCGCGCCCGCCGGATTCGAGGCGGCGATCAATTGGTAGGAAGAGTCCTGGATGGCGCCCGGACCGAAGCCTTGGCCGTTCATGCTGAAAATACCGGGGGCGAACGGCGCGATATTCACCGTCTCGGGCGAACTGGTCTGGCCGGCTAGGGTAGCGGTCAGCGATGCCTGGGATTCTCCGGTGAGTTCCCACGGTATTTGCAGGTTCACCTGGGTGCCGGAGGCGTAGAACAGGGGCGCACCGGTCGCGCCGAATGCCAGCGACAGCCCCTCCAGGCTGCTGGGCAGGGGGACTGCCGCGGCCACGGCGGGTGCGTTCACCAGAAAGCCTCCGTAAGCCGATGCGATGCTGCCCGGAGCCAAGGGCGCTCCCGGGGCGGAGTTGGCGGCATTGATGACGCCACCGGAGTTAATGGACGGCACGGGCTGGGCCCACGCGCCAGTGAGGCTGGCCATCAGGCACGCGCAACCGGCGAACCGCAGGGCCTTTGATGCGGACATGGGATTCGTCCGCAGCTTACCACACGTACAGCAGATTCGCTGTGGGGCAGGCCATCGTTTTTCGTGGCCTGCCGCTAGCGCCCCTCGTCCAAGACCTCAATAGCAAACACCGACGCGTAGTTAATCACCGGGACAAACTCGAAGTTCAACTTGCCCTGCGTGGTTGGCCGCAGTCCACGGAATTTCTTGACCAGCGCATGGTTGGGGCCGGCTTCCTTCAGAATGTCCAGATTACGAGCGAGCGCCGACCCATTGCAATAGATGTCGAACACGCGCTGCCCGGGACCGCCGCCGCCTTCATTTTCCTTCCCCCAGTAGGTTTCGGCCAAAAACAGGCTCGCCGTGTAGGCCCCCGGCGCGACTGGTATGGCGTATGAGAAGTGGCCGTACCGCTCGTTGGCGAACAAGTCCGCATCGGGCGTGCCGGTGACCACTTTGAAATGGTTCGACGTCTGGCCCCCCGCATAATAGTTGTCGGCTTCCCAGACTTGCCCCCGCGAATCGGTCACGGAATTGGGTTGGGTCACGATGCGGACCGGGTTGAGCCTGTGCGGCTCGGCGGGCTCGATCTCAATCGCGCTGACGATCGGTTGCTCGCGCTTGGCGTGGAAACCCAGCCGGAGGATGCCGTCCGGCCCCGGCTGGATATCCTTGAATACGCGAACATCGGCGATCAGGGGGCCCCCGGCGTCGGCCACGATGTCAAAGCTGTCGATGGTCACCTTGCCGTTGACCATGATGTCGAATACCCGGCTGTTCTCGCCGCCGCCGGTCTCCAAACCAGGGCCGTAGACCGGCTCGACGAAATGCAGCTTCATTTCATAGTTGCCGGGTTTGAGCGGGATATTGTAGCCGGAAAGTCCGATCCGGCCATTCTGATAGAGGAGCGGGTCGGATGTGCGGGCAAAAAACTGGCGAAAAGGCGCTCTGGGCTGCCCGCCACCTTCGAAGTAACGGTCCGGTAACCAGGTGTGGCCGTGATGATCGATGTATTTGCGGTCATAGCCCGCGATGATGCGAACGGCGCTGTCCGGCGCCGCGGCCACGGGCGGCGGACTCGGGCGGAGCGGCGCTTCCCTCTCGTGGCCGGTCGCGGTCCGGAAGGCTGCCACGGCCACGGCGGCCACCCCTACTGCAAGGACGGCTGCGGCCCACAGCCAAATCCGGCGCTTGTTGGAGGAGGGCGCGGCGGCTGCGGGCAACGGCGGCAATTCCGGTTCGTCCGGGGCTGGGTCGGCGAGCGGATCGGCGGCCGATTCCAGCAGCGCTTCCCCATTTACCGGCAGGAGCGCCGCGGAGTTGCCATCTTCTTGAAAAACCGGCGTATACATGCCGGGCGGGATGATGATTTTCAACGGCTGATGGGCGCCTTCGGCGGCATAATACTCGCGCAGCTTCTTGCGCAGGCGATGGATCTCGACCCTGGCGATGGCGTCTTCGGCGGAATCGAAATTGGCTGGGCGGCCCAGAACTTCCGTGGCGATCGAATATTCGCAAACCTGTGCGTCCTGGCCCGCGAAGTGCTTCTCGCAGATGTACTCGAGCAGTTTGACCGAACGCTGGGCGCGCGCGAAGGTCGGAGAAGCGAGAATCGCCGCGAGTTCCAGACGTTCCGCGCCCGTAACTCCGGTAGGGCGCGTTCCAGCGTGATTGGCATCCCCCATTTGTGGAGATTATACACGTTTCCGCAGTGCGGTGGCGCAGATTCGCAAGTGTAAAATAAGGACAGGCGCCCGATATCAATTTTGTAACAAGGCGTACATTGCTGAAAACAAGCGCATTACCTCTGATTATGAGTTTACGGAGGCCACGTTACAGAGGCTTAACTCCTTTATTTCAGCCTGCCATTCAAACCCAATTGCCGGGGGGCGTAACTAAAATGTACTAGCGCCCCCACCTGCGGCGGGTTACATTCGCCAATCATAGCGAACGCCAACAGTGTGGTCGGAGCCGTTGGGTGGTGCGCCGTGTTAACAAGGGTTGCAAGACGATAATTAAAGACCTGAAAGTCCTTGACTTGGCGGTGTACTAGGGTTATGCTACTTCCAAACGATTAGTTCCCGCCTTCGCGGCGCGCCTTGTCTTTGGCGGCTTGGGAGGCAATGTTTGCAGGTTAGAGAAGTACAAATTAGAGGTTAGAAAAGGGGTTTAAATGAATACACCAGATCGGCTGCCGATCTCCGTTATAGCTCGGCACAGACATCCGGGAAGAGCTTTCTGGTTTTTGGGGCTTCTGATTGCGGCCTTGGCGTTCTCGCAACTACCCGCGCTCGCGCAGTTCTCTAGCGGGTCGATAGGTGCCACGGTCACCGACGCCACGGGCGCGGTCGTCCCCAATGCGAAAGTCGTCCTGAAAAACGAGACAAACAACAGCCTGCGCGACAGTGTCACGAACAGCGCCGGAGATTTCGATTTCCCGTCGCTTCCGCCGGCAACCTACACCGTCACGGTCACTGCTGCGGGTTTGCAGACCTTTGAAGAAACCGGTATCGTGCTGACGCAGGGTTCGCCTGTGCGCCTGCCAACCGTCGTTCTCCAGGTCCAATCTACCAAGCAGGAAGTCGAGGTTATCGCTGGCGCCGACGTAGTGGTGCCGGTCGATACTGGACAAGCCAGCCAGACGCTGAACAGGAACATGGTCGAGAACCTCTCGATCGTGGGGCGCGATGCGGCTGAGCTGATCAAGATTATGCCTGGCATGGGATCGACCAATGGACTTGGCCAAGGCATGTGGAGCAGCCTAACGACGCAAAGCAACACCGGACCCATCGGCGCCTTTACCGCCCAAGGCACCCAGCCCAATGGCGGCATGACCATGACATCGGACGGCGCAAATCTCTTGGACCCCGGCAACCAGGGTACCCAGACCGCCAACATCAACCAGAACCAGGTTCAGGAAGTTTCGATCCTGACGTCGGCCTACGGCGCGGAATTCGCGAAGGGCCCCATCACCTTCCAGGCCATCGGCAAGAGCGGTGGCGCCCAGTTCCATGGAGGCGCATACCTGTATGCCCGCAATGGCGTGTTCGATTCCAACGGCTCTTACAATAACAGCCAGAAGGCAGCCAGGCCCGATAGCAGCTACTACTATCCCGGCGGCGATTTTGGCGGACCAGTGATCGTTCCCCACACCAATTTCAACAAGAACCACGACAAGCTGTTCTTCTACGCCGCGTATGAGTATATGAAACAGCAGCCGGCCGGCAGCTTGCAGCAGTACTTCGTGCCCACGTCGCAGATGCAGGCAGGCAACTTCACGCCCGCGTATCTTGCATCTCTGGGACCGGCCATCCAAAGCTCCGGACCGCGCAACTTGGTGGGCACCGCCCCCAGTACCTCTTTGGTTCCCAATGGCCAGATCCCGCAAACCTCGATCGATCCGAACTCGGCGGCCATCTTGAAACTGATGCCCGCGCCGAACACCGATTCGGTAACGAATGGGACGGGCTCCAACTATGAGTGGTTCGACGGACCGCCGGTGAATCGCTGGGAACTCCGGTTACGCGGAGACTACAACATCAACGACAGGACCAAGTTGTTCTTCTCCTGGAACAAGCAGATCGAGCACGACCAAAACCCGATCGCCATCTGGTGGACGATCGGCGGGTCTCTGCCTTATCCCACCCCTCAGAATGCCAACCAGAACTCCAATGTTTACAGCGCGAACCTGGTGCACGTGTTCAGCCCCACGCTGACCAACGAGTTCGTCTTCGCCGACGCTACCTTCCTCAATCCGATCATAATGAGCAACCCGGCCGCGGTGAACCCCAGCAAAATCGGATTCAACATGACCGGCCTGTTTTCGAACCCGTACACGCCGCAGATGGCCAATACCTATGGCTGGAGCGGCCAAAGTTCGGCGGCGATCGGTTTCGCCACCTATCAGTACGGCGAGCCATTCACGCCCACGCCCGCGAACGGTTTCGGCAAGCTGTCGCAGACGCCGCAGATCAGCGACAACGTGACCAAGATCCAGGGCGCCCACACCATCAAGGCAGGTTTCTACTGGGACTACGCCCGCAATTACCAGACGGGCGGCACCGAGAACGGCGGGACCAACGGGGCCATGGAATTCGATCCCTGGCACAACACCAGCACAGGCAACCCCTTGGCCGATTGGGTCATGGGCCGTGGTGAAAACTTCTCCCAAGACAACAAGGAGATTGTGCAGGACATGAAGTACCACCAGATTTCGTTCTTCCTGAACGACCAGTGGAAGGCCAGCCGCAGGCTCACGCTCACCGGCGGTCTGCGCTTCGAGCACATGGGTAACTGGGTTCCGAACGACCAGTACGGCGTTGCCGTTTGGGATCCCGCTGCATATAACAACACTTCCTCGGCGCCCGGCTTTACGGGGCTGGAATGGCACTCCATCGATCCAGCCATCCCGACGTCGGGCTTCCCATCGAAGACGCTCTTCATCGAGCCGCGCTTCGGCTTCGCTTACGACATCTTCGGGAACGGCAAAACCGTGTTTCGCGGCGGCGCCGGCCTATTCCGGTACCAGATTGCCTACAATACCGCCAGTTCGGGTTACAACCCGCCGCTTGGCCAGGTGACGGAAGGTGTCACCAGCGCATGCTGCGTGGGTTGGAATAATTTCCAGCAATACACAGCCGCGCTGGGGGCCCCCGGGCTCGGCGGGGGTGTTTCTCCGCTGACCATGGGTGACTCAACCACACCGCATACCTGGACCTACAATGTGACCGTCTCCCAGCGGATACCCTGGCGCTCGGTTGCGGAATTCCAGTATGCGGGCAGCCGCTCGTATGACCTGCTGTCCAATGGCGGAAACGCCGGCGGTAATTTGGGGAACCTGGACTTGATCCCGATGGGCGCGTTCTTCGGGACCGATCCGATAACCGGCCAGAACCTTTGCGGCCCGCTCGTTAATGGCGGTTGCTCCAAGAGCGCGCCGGTGGGGTATACGTCGGGGTCTACCACGTTGCCGGGCTTTCCCAACACGAACGACTTCTTCCCGTACCATAACTACACGGCGATCAATTTGCAGGGCCACCTCAGCTACTCCAATTACAACGCTTTCATCGCGACTTGGCAGAAGCAATCGGGGCGCATGACCTTCACCACGAATTACACGTTCAGCAAGATCATGGGCATTCGCGATGGGGAGAGCGCCAATGGCCCGCAAGATGGACAAAGCGATGATCCGTTCAACATCAAAAACGACTACGGCGTGCTGGCCTTTGACCATACCCACATCTTCAACGCCGCCTACGTGATCAATCTGCCCGCTCCCGTGAAAGACAACAAATTCCTGGGAGGGGTAGTGAATGGCTGGGTCCTCTCGGGCATCACGCAGTTCCAGAGCGGCGCGCCCATTCAGCCCAACACCGCCTACGGGCTCAACATCGGGTGGCCAACCCAAATGCAACCTTCGGACTGGCTGGGCACGAACGCGATTCAGGCGACCATGCCGGTTCTCACTTGCGATCCGCGGAAGAACCTGAGCTCCGGCCAGTATTTCAATCCGAACTGTTTCGCGCCTCCGACGAACCACCAGCAGGGCGACCTGATCTGGCCGTACATCAAGGGGCCCGCTTTCTTCAACAGCGACCTCGCGATTTACAAGGACTTCCTCTTCAAGGAGCACCAGAAGATCGAGTTCAGGTTCTCGGCGTTCAACTTCCTGAACCATCCTCTTCCGCAATTGGGCATTTCCGGCAATGCTGACCTCAGCTTGAACTTCTCCGGGCCCAACGGCACTTTGAGTCAAACCAACCTGAACGCGACCACCAACGGCAAGGCCTTGTACGATGACGAGGTGCCGCGCGTGATCGAGTTCGCAATCAAGTACAACTTCTAAGCTTCGGCCGCGAGGCTGGAATCAATCGAGGGGGTGGCGCAAGCCGCCCCCTTTTTTTCTTGTGGGGCAGGCCCTCGGCCTGCGGCGGCCTCTCAGGCCGCCTCTTTAGCTCACCGCGGATACGGATCGCCCGCATGCACCACCCGTATCTTATGATCCGTAAATACTGCCGGAGTTCCCGGCAACTGCACCTTCGGCATGTGGCAACGGGCGCAGTCCTTATCCGCCACCGGACAAGTCTTCTGCGTCACGCCATGACACGACAAACAAGCCCGGTCGTAACTAGCGTCGTCGCGAACCAAATCCACGTGCGGATCGTGGCAAGCCGTGCAGCGTATGCGCTTGTCGTCTCCCAGGAAGCACTGGCTGTTGGCCAGGCGGTACGGCTGAAACCGGACATTTTTCTCGCCGAACACACGCAACCCGACCACGGATTCCCACGTACGATGACACTCGCCGCAGAAGATTGACATTTCTTCGGCCGCCATCTCGCCCAGTTTCCGCGGGACTGGCCCCGGCTTACCCGCGGCTATCGCCTGCATGTGCGTATCGGCGCCTCGGTGGCAATGCTCGCAATTCAGGCCCGGCTTCAGCGATCCAAGCGCCAACTTGCCCTGACTCACGCCATCCGTGCCGTGACAGGTGAAACACGCGCTGATCTCCTGGTCCGACAAAAGCCGCCCCATGGCTTCCGTCAGGTTGCCAGGCCGAACCCCCTCGTCTCCCATGGTGACCCCGATCCCCTCGATCCCCTGGTAGTAGCTCACCAGGCTCTCGTAGAAGCGGCCCTGGTATTCCAACACGAATGTCAGGTTGTAGACTCCGAAGGCATACCGCACCGGCAGAGTCAGCGTGCCGGAGCCGTCACTCACCGTATAGGCGCTTACGCCGTTCTTGCGCTCGATGGCGTAGCGGTATCCGTTGGCTTCCAGCGTCAGCTTGGGGTGCGCCTGCAGCGGTTCCTGGTTGGGGGGCAGTTCGATGCCGATCCCCATGGCTGTTTTCGGCTGCGATTGCGCCTCGGCGCGGTGGCAGGTAGCGCACGTCACTTGCCCGGGGCGCGGGGGCGCGCCTTCGACGGCGCCTGCCAGCGCCACACACGTCGCCGCGGCAAGCCATCGCCGCCCCGCTTCTCGATGTCCATCCGCCATCAGTTTTCCGGAGGGCGGGCATCGCTGGCCTTTGCCCGCGCGCGGACTTCGACTCCGCCATCGGCACTCTGTCCGGTTATTCCGCGGCTTTGGACTCCCTGCGCCATATCTATGGACACCAGTCGCTCGCGGCGCGCATCTTCCGTGCGGCCCGCCCAGGAATACGCGCTCGCCAGGGCCATGTGGTGTTCGATCGCCGCCGGGTCCAAGCGTTCCGCGGCCTCCAGCCTGGCGATAGCCGGCCGCAGATCTCCCGTGCGCAACAGCACCTCGCCATACGCATACTCCGCCAGCGCATCCGAGGGCCGCTCCGCCGCCGCCTTCTTGGCGTATGGCAGCGCGCCCGGCAGGTCGTTGGCATACACCAGCAGCACCGCCAGCATGGCGGCCGCGTCCGCGTCGGCCGGGTTCAACTCCAACTCGCGCCGGAATTCCGCCATCGCCCGATCCGGAAGCGTGTAACTCAAGTAAGTGCCATATAAGTAGTGAACGCCGGCTAAGGTTGGGTACTCCTTGACTAACTCCTCGAAGCCGGCCTGCGCCTTATCGGTTTCACCGAGGATCCAGAAACGGGCCGCTGTGCCCGCCTTCACCACCGCATCCAGCCGCTCCGCGGGTACGTCCTTGGGCAGCGACGTCTGGTGGAGAGCGTTCAATCCAAGGCCCGCGATGAGCATCGGTTCGTGCGCGCCTCCCCGTGCATACCGCTCCAGTTCCCGCTTCCCTTGAACGAAGAACCCCACTCGCGACAACAGCAGCCCATAGTGAAACCGGACCCCGGCCTCCACTTCCGGCGCCAGATCCTTGCCCGCCGACAGCCCTAGCCGAAGGTGGTCCAGTGCCCCATCGTACTTGCCGATCTCGAACTCGCACAGGCCCAACAACGACCATGCCAGCGCGCGTTTATCATCCAGCTTGACGAACTCGTCGAGGGCGGCCTCGCAGCCGGCGTACTGGTAGGTTGCATAGGAAAGGGTTCCGAGAAACCACCAGCCCTCCACCCACGCGGCACGCAGTTCAACCGCTTGCCGGTAGAGTTCGATGGCTTCGGGGATGCGATTCGCCCGGCGCGCCGCCGCCGCTTGCGCCGCCAGTTCCTCGAAAGTGGCGGCCTTCCCGCCCACGGCCACGATCGTAAATAACACCGCGGTTCGGACGAGGGCGATTATCGCTCGTTGCAGGAACCCCTCCAATACAGCATCTCCGCTCTTGGTAATATCTTACCTGTTTTGGTATCCAGGAAATGGTGGGGCAGGCCATCGTTTTTCGTGGCCTGCCGAGTTCGAGAGCGGTGCGCAGACGACAAACAACGATCGTCAGCGCCACGCCGGGCAAAGGAACTGTCGGGTTACTTCGCGGACAGCACGCTAGTGGACGCCCTGCGCCAACTTTTCGTAGCGGTCGAGATCGGCCTTCAGGGCGGCTTCCAGTTCCTGGTTTCGCTGTCCGGCGACCAGCGCCAGCGCACTCCGCGCGGTAGCCACCGCTTCCGGATACTGTCCGATCTCGGAATACATCGCGGCCAACATTTGCAGGATTACCGGCTCTTTCATCTGGGAGAGCTTGGCTGCCTCCTCGAGTTGATGGGCTGCATCTCCGAATCTGCCCTTAGCCGCCAGGACCCGCCCGAAATTATAACGATATCCGACGTCTTGGGGCGCCAGGGCCACCGCCTTCTCGAGCTGCAGCGCGGCTTCATCCAGGGCTCCGGACCTGGCCAGAGCCGCCCCCAGGTTGTTGTGCCCGTCCGCAAAATCGGGCTCGATCTCGATCACTCTCCGCAAATGCTCAATGGCTTCCGCCGACCGCCCGCTCTCCGCCAGCGCGCCACCCAGGTTGTTGTGCGCCCGCGGATTCTCCGGGTCCAGCTCCAGTGCCCGCTCAAAACAAGTTGTCGCCTCGCTCATTCGGCCCGCTTCCGCCAGCGCACTCCCCAGATTATTGTTGGTCTGGGAACTGTGGTCGTCCAGTTCCAGCGACTTTCGATACTCCGCGATGGCCTCGTCGGTCTTGCCGGTCGCCGCCAGCGCGACGCCCAGGTTGTTGTGCGCCCTGGCGTCGTCCGGCGAAAGCTCCAAAGCCTTCCGCCAGGCGGGAACGGCTGCGTCGAACTGCTTCTTCTCCGCCACCTGGACGGCCACGTCGAAGAGCCTGTAGAACTCGGAGGCGGGCGCGTCGATGTGCTCCAGGCCGTCCTGAGGGATGTTGATGAACTCCGGAATATTCACCGCCCGATTTGCCGCGGTCGAGTTCTCGATCGCGATCGCCGGCGTGCTGTTGCCCTCCGCATCGATGTGCGTCAGATACAGGCGGGTGTACACGGAAGGCGACTTCGACGAGAATACCAGCCATCGTCCGTTCGGCGAGAAGCTGTGCCACGAGTTCATCACCGCTTGATTGCTCCGCAGGGGACGCTCCACGCCTCCTCCCACCGGAACAATATACAGTTTGCTGTCCGGGCGCATCAACAGGCCCGTCTTGTTGCGCACGAAGACGATCCACTTCCCATCGGGCGAGACCTTGGGAAAGTCGTTGCTCATGCCGTTCTCCGATGCGCCCACGATCCGCTCCGGCTGGCCGCCTCTGCCCTCATTGAACGGGATGCGATACAGGTCGTACTGAATCTGGGTTTCGTTCGGATCGTTGGCAAACGCGGAGGCCTTCTGCCCGGGAGAGTACGGATCCTTCGCCACGGCCCTGGAGAACACCAGGAATTTCTCATCCGGACTCCAGAACGCCCCGCTCTGCACGTATTGCGGGTCGTCGGCGCCCGGCAGAGGCTGCAGCTTTGCCGCCTCGCGGCTGTACCACGCCAGAACGCCTCGCGTAGGATAGAAGACCTGGCCAAATCCGAAATAATTATAGAAGCCTTGATACATCCGGGAGTCCAGGCGGCTCCCGCGCGTGCCGGGAACTTCGATGGTGGTCACCACGTACTTCCCGGTCGGCGATACCTGCGACATGAATCCGAAACGCTTGGGCGATCCTTGCTCGGTGAAAGCGCTCCATCGAATCACGTATTTATTCTCAATGGACGACACCTTGGTGATGGGGATCAGCCCGTACAACGCTTTGTCGTTCTGCGGCCCGTCCACATCGATGCCCAGCGTTTTTCCGTCACGCGAGACGGAGTGGCAGTTGGCGCACGTGGGCAGATTCGTCATTACCACCTTGCTGCCCGGTTCGGAGACGTTCCGCAGACGCCATTTGATCTTCGGAAGGACAGAGTCCGGGAGAGGCTTGATGACCCCTCTCTCCCGGTCCTGAGGGGGTGGTGGGGTCAGTGGCACGTCCCGGTAAAAGATCGGGGCGCCCACCGGATCCTCGGAAATAGTAAATCCCACCTGCCCGCGGGAAGCCGGCTCCTTTGTCTTCCGATCGCGAAATCCGGTGACGATCACGGTCGCCGGCCGCCGCTGCCCGTACTTCACGATGGTTGCCCAGGTCTTCGCGTCCGGCTTCCAGATGTGGCTCTCTGCTTCCTGCGGCGTCAGCGTGGGCATGACGAAATTGGGGAGATCCGTGTCGATTTCGCCCACCTGCAGCTTCTCGCCCGCGGACCACACCTTGATGTGGGGCCCATGCTCCGCGAAGACGATCTCGATGAGCCAGGATGCCGCCTCCGGGCTCGCATCGCGCCAGTGAAAGGTTGGCGGGCTGATGTCGCGAGGGAAAACGGAGCCTTCTTCGGGATAATCGACTGCTATTGCCGACGGAGTGCCGGCGGATCCCGGGATTCCGGCTGCCAGAAACAGGAGGACGAGAATCGAGCGAGATGTCACCGTTGGGTGCAGGCAATGCAGGTGCCAAAGCGAAAAGGTTTTGTTGCACCATTTCCGATCCTGTTATTTGGGTGAAATGGCGCAATGTGGGGCAGAGTTGCCGAGCCGCGACCGTGAGGGAGCGGTTTCCCCAAAACCGTTAAGCGCCCGTTGTTATACTGATTGGAAGGCGCTCCTCATTTGTTGCGCGCTGACCGCGCTGGGGGATTCGGTCCTGCGACCGATAATCTTCGAGGAGATCGTCGGCCGTGCCGGGGTCCACTTCAAGAGCGACACTTCGCCCACCCCCCTGAAGCACCAGCCGGAGAAGTTGCTCGCCGGCGTGGCCGTTTTCGACTAGGACGGAGATGGATACCTGGATATCTATTTCGTCAACGGCGCCGGTATTCCGGCTCTATCGCAACAACGGCGATCTGACCTTCACCGACGTCACTGAGAAAGCCGGCCTGGGCGGCGCCGGATACGGCATGGGAGTGGCCGTCGGAGATTACGACAATGACGGCTGGCCGGACCTGTTCGTGGCCAACGTCAACGGCAATCAGTTGTTCCACAACAATGGGGACGGCACCTTCACCGATGTGACCAGGAAGGCCGGCGTGGGGGGCGGTTTCTACGAGGGCAAGAAGATGTGGTCGGTGGCCGCCGCGTGGCTGGACTATAACAACGACGGGCTGCTCGACCTGTTCGTCTCGAATTACTGCCGTCTGCAATCCCCGCTACTACCTGCCGCTTCCCAACACGCTCTACCGCAACAATGGCGATGGCACGTTCACCGACGTCTCCGTCCAGACCGGCATTGCGGCACACCTCGGGCGCGGCATGGGAGTGGCTGTTGCCGACTACGATGGCGATGGCTACCCAGACATCTTCGTGGCTAACGATAATGCCGCCAACCAGCTCTTCCACAACATCCGTGGGAAGCGCTTCGAGGAAGTCGCCATGCAGGCGGGGGTTGCTTTTGGGGAAGATGGGAATGTTATTTCCGGAATGGGTGCGGATTTCCGCGATGTACGGAACGATGGGCTTCCGTCCATCTGGATGACTGCGGTCGAAAAGGAGGGGTTTCCGCTTTTTCTGAATCTGGGCCACGGCCAGTTTGTCGAGAAGACGGCCCCGGCGGGGCTGGCGATGGATACCTTCGAGATGTCCGGTTGGGCGAACGGCGGCGCCGACCTGGACAACGATGGTTGGAAGGACCTGTTTGTGGTACGTTCGAACGTAGCCGACAACGTGCACGAGTTCTCGCCGCGGACCTATGGGGAGCCCAATGCCGTGTTTCGGAACCTTGGCAATGGAAAGCGCCACGGCGGGGCCCGACTTTCAGATTCCGGGCGTACACCAGGGGCTGGCTTTCGGCGATCTGGACAACGATGGCCGGATTGACGCGGTGGTCGCGGTGCTGAACGGCCAGGCCAAGATCTTTCACAACACCACCCGGAACGGCAATCACTGGATCCTGCTGAAGCTAACCGGCACGAAAAGCAACCGCATGGCAATCGGCGCAAAAATCCGGTTGACGGCGGCGGACGGTTCCGTGCAGTATAACCACGTCACGACCAGCATGGGATATGCGGGCTCGAGCGATTCGCGGGTGCATTTCGGTCTGGGCGCGAACGCCGTGGCCAAGGAGATCCAAATCGCTTGGCCCAGCGGAATCCAGCAGGTGTTGCGCGATGTGGCCGCGGATCGCGTGGTTCCGGTTACCGAGCCTTAAGGGAGGGCGGCGGCCTCTCAGACCGCCCCTTCCGCCGTCGGTTTGCGCCTGCGGAACAGAGCGATGGCCTCCCCTTCCACCAGCAGCTCCGGCCGGCACAGCTTCGCCTGAATGCCCGTCGAGGCCGGCAGCGGATCCAGTCCCTGCTCCTTGTAGAACGCCGTGCGCTCTTCGTTGAACGCGCCATAGTCGCGGTCGATATCGCGCAGGTAGAAGGTGGTGCGCACGATGTCGTGCCAAGTGGCGCCCTCCGCTTCCAGCAGGCCGGTGATGTTGTAAAACATGCGCCAGCATTGCGCGCGGAAGTCGCCCACGTGAACGGTCTCACCGTTTTCGTCGATGCTGGCCGTCCCGGAGATCAAAAGCACCACCAGTCCGTTCAGGTCGATGCGCATGCCGCGCGAAAAGGAACTGGGCCGGTCGTAATCGTAGGCCTCATTGAGCACGCGCAGATCCGTGACGGCACGTTTCTGAACGGCCGCACCGCCGATTTCATTCACCAATTCTTCGAATAACATTCTCACCAATCTTCCTTGTATTACAACTGGTCGGAATCTTCGCAGCGAGCGCCGATTTTTCGTGGGGCAGGCCCNNCCGAACAAGCCGGCGTGGATGCCGGCTGCAGGACTGGAGTCCCGCCCCACGTATGAATCCCACATTACCTGGTTTGCTCATACCCCGCCAGCTTGGCGCGCAAGGCCCGGACCAGTTCCTCGTTGTGCTCCGCGACCGCCAGGTCCAGCGCGCGGCGCCAGGCTTGGATGGCATCGTCCTGCCGGCCCGTCTTGCTGTACATGGCGCCCAGCATGTCGTAGCATTTCCAGTCCTGGCCGCCGCTCAGTTCGACGGCTTTCTGCAATTGCGGAATCGCGTCGGCAAAGCGCTCTGCCAGCCCCAGCAC
>PMVV01000092.1 GCA_003166475.1 Bryobacterales bacterium
TGCGACGCGGCAAACAAATACCGTGAAACTCATCCGAGATCAATTGATAGAGTTTCCGGCTGCCCGGTTCGTCGTCGACATGACCGCTTGCCGTGACCAGGAGTTCGGCATTGGTATAAAGTCTCACTGGCTGTTCATGAAAATCCTCCTTACCATCGAGTTCTTCTATTCATAGCTCTCCTATCCTAAACTACCGTGACTTTCCTTGAGGTTGCATAATCGCTTCAGCCCTCCTTCCCGCTATGTTTCGCCCGTATCCGCAGACTCATTGTACTCCCGCATTTCCGGTAGTGTGTGAACAGGATGCCGAGTTCAGTCGACACGGATTCAGCGCGCCTGCGGGGGCCAGTGCAGGTGCTGCCTCAGAAACTCGAACGTGCCCTGGCCGTTGATGGTGTGCGGTCCGCTGAAGAATTCAATGGTGGTGGCGTCCGGCATCCTCATTTTCATATCGTAAAACCAGCGCGTTTTCGCATATTCGTAGGCCACCCACTCGTCCGGAGCCACCACGTCGTCGTGCCCGCGTTCCACCATGAAGGGACGCGGCGCCATGAGATTCGCGAGATCGGAGTAGTTCACCACGTTGGCGAAATTGAACTCGATCATGTCGTACTCGCGAGTCAGCAGATAACTGTATTTCGACTGGATGCTGGTGTTCTTCCAGACCCATTCATTGAAGTCTCCCGAACAGATAGAAAGGGCATAACGATCGAGCAGCGGAGGAACCCGGACCGCAGTTTTGCCACCATACGACAGGCCATAGAATCCAATCCGGTTGGGGTCGACGAACTCCAGGCCCGCCAGCCAGTCGAGTGTCCGCTCATGCTGTCCTAACACGAACGAGAACAGCGAAAGTTTCAGCGGATGCGCCTTACGCTGAGTGACCCGGAAGCGATCCTCGCCGATATATGGGTTCTGCGGCGCATAGGTCACGAAACCCTCTTCCGCGAGGCGTACCGCGAAACGGTGATAGTAAGGGGAGTCGATCTTCGCATCGGCGACATCGCTCGGGCGGCCCTCCAGCCCGTGCTGACAAACCACCACGGGCCGCCGCTCGCCGGACTTGATGTCCTTCGGTACGAGCAGAATCCCGTAGGCGATGACTCCGGGCCAGACATCCAGAACCACTTCATAACCGCGGTACCTGGGCTCGTCATAGATCAACCGCGTCCGTACGTTTAGAGGCAGGTACGCCGCTGCAACCCGGCCGATCACTTCCTGCCAGATGTAATCGCGCTGCGGGGCGGTGCTTTGCTTCCATCGTTCCGGAGAGGAGGCATCCGTTTTAGACCAGAACTCGGCGCGACGCTGTGGCGAACGCCGGACCAGCAACTGCGTGAATTCGATGAGTTCGTCAAATTGTCGATGCAACCGCGCCGAGGGATCGAAGTTGCGGCGTCGATCTGCTGGCGGTGTCCCGGCTGGACTCATCTTGGTCCTGACGCCCAGGGCTCCCAAGAGGGCTTCAAGAGCGGCATTCGAACCAGGCGATCCGCCGCCGTCGCCGCTCACCACCAGCCGCAGCCTGGCAGAGGCGTGCAGTCCGGCGTAGAACGGCTTGCTGCGCTCCACCTCTGCGCGCACGGAATCGATGGCGGGAGTGGTGAGGCGTCCGTTGGGTGTCGCCCCTTGCCGTTCCTTGGTGGGAGGCGGCGGGCCACCGACTTCCGGGCCGCGACTCGCTTCGACAATCAGCGCCCTGGGAGCAATCAGGCTGGCCAGTTCTGCGTCTCCGAATTCGCACAGCAGGCCCCAGACATCGCGATAGACAGGTTCCTCCCAAAGGTTCTGGCGCGACTGGAAATAACCGCTGACCACGGTCGCCTGGATCCTGGAATCAAGGGCTGCGCTGTACATGGCTACCAGCCCACCTTCACCATAGCCAACGACGCCGATCGGCACCGGCCGGGTCGTGTTCTCGCTGGTGAACCAGTCAAGTGCGGCCAGGACTTTCTGGACCTCATAGCCGATAATGTGCCGCCCGACCTCGAACGACATGCGATAGATCCATTCGCGGTGCGGCTGGTTGGTCATGCGGATTCCCGGAATCCCGGACCAGGTGTCTTTGCGGTCGATGAGCACGGGAATCAGGACCTGACTGCCATTCTCGACCAGCCGCCGCGCGAACTGCTCCGTTGGGTCCAGCCCCGCTGCCAGCCCGGCGAGCATCTCGGGAGACCAGTCCGCATCCGGAATCGCGACAATGCGGGTCATGGGCGCTTGGTTCGGCTCTAGCAGCAGTCCTTCTGCGGTTACGCCCTCCATCACGGGCCAGCGCACCGCATACACTTTGTAGTTCTTCCCTGCTGCGACCAAAGCCGGCGTCGATGTCGTGCCTTCGAACTCAACCGCGGTGACTGGAAGGCGTGGATCGACTGCTCCGATAATCTTCCTCAATCGCTCGCGGTTGCCGGCGACTGAGCGTTCATATTGCTCAACGGACGCGTAGTCTCGCTTCCACAGCGCGGAGCGTTGGGCAACTGAGTCCGCGGTGGCGCGCAGCAGGTATTCGTTGATACCGCCCACCATCTCCGCCGCAAAGTCGTCGTGTGGCGTGAGCGGCGCCGTGCCAGGTAAGACGGGCTGAGCAGCGGCGCGGAAGACAAGGATTGTGGCCAGCAGACGATATTTCACGATGGGTTCCACGGGAGCCAACATGACGATGGGCAGCGACGGGATGGCACTTGGAACGATCGCAGCCGGTCAAATCGCCTGGCCTGCCAACCTCAAACCGGCCGCTAGGCGTCGGCGCCGCTTCCGCCACCTTGCGGATGGCCGACACGTTGATTACGCCGCGCCTTTCTTCGCTTTCCGGTAAGCCGCCCAACGCTTTTTCGTGGCTTCCCTAATGGCTCTCAACCCCGCCGCCGACAACTTCCGCTTTTTGGGCTTCGCCGGTGGTGCAGGTTGCGGTTGCTTCTTCAGCGCCGCCCACCTCGCCCTCTGCGCGGCGGCGATCCTGGCGCGGCCGGCTTTGCCGATCGTTCGGCGCTTCGCCGGAGCCGCCTGATCGGTTCCAGTCGCGGTCGCCATGGCTGCCGTGGCTTTGGGCCGGCCTGGACCGCGTTGACCGAGTTGGGCTTTGATATCGGCTATCTTCGCTGAAATCTCTTTGACTTGGCTCTGATACCCGAGGATGGCCATTTCCAGCAAGGTGTTGTCTTTTGGCTGTGCTTGTCTTGGCATTTTTGGTTCTCCTATAGAACACTAAATTGGGACTGTGTTTTAATCAGTCTCCGTGCGATTTGATTCTAACACTGGTGGGCTTACGTCCGATGCAATTGGCGGATCCAGCCATATCGTCTCGACCCTGGATTGGGTGGTGGCAACCTGCTAGAATCGATTCCACGATGAAGCTGTGCGTCCTTATTCTCACGTTTGTCGCGGTGGGCGCTCTTGGTTTTTGTCAGACCAACATCTACGATCGAACGCCCAATACCCGTGCCGCGCTCTCGGGTTCGGAAGCATCGTTGGTTATAGGCTGAGCCTCGATGGACGCATGATCCTCGGCGCTGATTCCTCTTCGGGTCAGGTGCTCATCCGCCTGCCCTTCGTGCACCGCAAGGCTGTACCCCAGCTTTTGGGAATGCTCAAACATGGCACCGATATCGAACTGTTCCTGGGCCGGGTGGATCTCAAAAGCGAGCCGGGAAACTTCGGAGCTGAGGCTGCGTTAGTTCACG
>PMVV01000385.1 GCA_003166475.1 Bryobacterales bacterium
GCCTTGGCTGGGATCGCTTCCCGCCACGGCCGTCCTGAAGCGGGAAGACATCATCGGGCGGGGCGTTACCACCACCATTTACGACGGGGAGCCGATCCTGGAGAACCGGCTGGCGCCGAAGGGCGCGGGCGGCGGTTTGGCGGCCATGATTCCGTCGGGCATGCGAGCGGTGGCGGTGCGCGTCAACGATGTAGTCGGGGTAGCCGGATTCGTGGTTCCCGGCATGCGTGTGGACGTGCTGATCTCGGGCAATCCACCCACTCCCGGCGCTGCGAGCCAGGGCAGCCTGACGCGCACGCTGCTGCAGAATATCGAGGTGCTGTCGGCCGGACAGGATTTCAAGAAAGATAACGAAGGCAAGCCGCTGGGAGTAGGCGTCGTCAACCTGTTGGTGACGCCGGAGCAGGCCGAGATGCTCAGCCTGGCGAGCAACCAGACTGTCATCCAACTGGTGCTGCGGAATCCGCTGGACACGCAGATGGCCAAGACGCCGGGCACGGCGGTAGTTGAGTTGTTCGCCGTCAACGGGCCCAAGAAGCGTCCCGATCCGCAGAAAGTGTATGTGCGGGCGCCGAAGCCCGCGCCGCCGCCAGCGCCGGTGGAGGTAAGGCCGGCGCCGCCGGTGAGGCAGTCCTTCGTCATGGAAGTCATCAACGGCGGCAAGCGAAGCGAAACGAAATTCGATACGACTCCGGAGGTCAAATAACATGTCACGCAAACGCACATTTCATCGTCTGGCCGCCGCGGCCGGCGTGCTATGGGCAATGGCCGGACAGCCGGCCGCGCTCACCGCCGTCGAACTGCAAGGTCAGAATGTGCCGCTGGTGGTGACTGTCGGCAAGTCCCTGGTGCTCGACAATGCCATGAATATCCAGCGCATCTCGCTGGCCAATGGCGATCTGGCCGAAGCGGTGGCGGTGAATCCGCGGGAGGTGCTGATCAATGGAAAAGCGCCGGGCGAGACTTCGCTGTTGATCTGGCAGCAGGGCGGACCGCGGTTGTTATTCGACCTCACGGTGCGGCCCAGCACCACCAGGCTGGAAGAAGTGCGCGGACAACTCGCCAAGGAACTGCCGGGGCAAGACGTCAGCGTCTACCTGGAGGGCGACAACGTGTTCGTACACGGCACGGCTAAGGATATGGTGAGCGCCGACCGGGCCGCGGTCATGGCCGCCACGCTGGGCAAGGTGGTCAACCTCTTGCACGTGACCACGCCAGTGGAAGAGCCGCAGATTCTGATCAAAGTGCGCTTCGTGGATGTGGATCGCAGTATGAGCTCGCAGCTTGGCTTCAATTTGTTCAGTACGGGCGCCGCCCGCACCATTGGCGGAGTGACTACCCAGCAGTATGCGCCGCCCTTAGTTCAAGTCCCGACGCCGGGGAGCCCGGTTAGCACCACGTTATCGAATGCGCTGAATCTTTTCCTGTACCGCCCGGACCTGAACCTGGGCGCCACCATCGAGGCGTTGGAAGCCAAGAACCTGCTGCAGATTCTGGCGGAGCCCAACGTCCTGGCGATGAACGGCAAGCCGGCCAGCTTTATTTCGGGCGGCGAGTTTCCCGTGCCGGTGGTGCAAGGCGGCGCCAATGTTGGCGCGGTGACCATCCAGTTCCGGGAATTCGGCGTGAAGCTGAATTTCCTGCCCACCATCACGCCGCGCGGCACCATCCGGCTGCAGGTTGCGCCGGAGGTCAGCACGCTGGATTACAGCAACGGGATCGTGCTGAACGGATTCACAGTCCCAGCGCTGGACACGCGCAAAGTGCAGACCGAAATCGAGCTGGAGAATGGCCAAACCTTCGCCATTGCCGGACTGCTGGACAACCGCTTTAACGAAACCCTGGACAAGATTCCGGGAATCGGGAATATTCCACTGCTGGGCAAGCTGTTCCAGAGCCGGACACTCAGCAAGAGCAACTCGGAACTGCTGATCATGGTGACGCCGGAACTGGTGCGTCCCATACCGGCGGGTCAAGCGCGGCCCGACCTGCCGATGATCAAGCCATTCCTGAAGGACACGCTGAAGGACGCGCCGCGCAATCCGGGAATCGAAATCACCGGCCCGGTGCCGGTGAAACCGCAGCGCGAGACGATCCCGATGGAAGAGCTGCAGCAATTGGAGAAGAAGGAGCAAGGTGCAGTGCCCGGAACCGGGCAGCCGACGCTGCTGCTCCCGTTGATGATGAATCCGGCGGGTGGCCAAGCCAATCCGGAAACGCCCACGGCTCCCCTGCCGGGGACCGGGCCTAGCGGCGGAACCAGCGCGCCGGCGGCCACGGGAACAGGCACAGGGCACTAACACCATGTATTCGCTGACGCTAGGTCTGGCGATCGAAACCAAGCAGCTTTGGGACGAAGTGCAGGCTTGCCTGCCGGCGTTGCCTTTGCGCCCGGTCATCGAGCACCAGGATATGTCCAGCATGGGCTCCTTCCTGGAGCGGCTGGAACGTTTGCGCCCGGAAGTCGTGCTGCTGGACGTGGCGTTGGCGAAGGAGCCGCTCAGCGAATTGATTCCCATGGTGCGGGCCAAGGCGCCGGACGCCACCATTGTGGCCCTGCACACCACGGCTGATCCGGACGCCATCCTGACCGCCATGCGCGCCGGGGTGAACGAGTACGTCTATCCGCCGTTGGAAGGGGCGTTACGCGGAGCCCTGGAGCGCCGCTCGACGGACGGACGCCGGCACAGCGGAATGCGCTGGGGCGGGCGCACCGTCGGATTCTTCTCCTCCAAGGGAGGATGCGGCGCCACCACAATCGTGTGCCACCTGGCCGTGGAACTGGGGCGGACTGGCCAGAAAGTATTACTGGCGGACCTGGATTTGGACGCCGGGCTGATTGGTTTTCTGACCAAGGCCAAGCCCGGCTATTCCATACTGGACGCCGTCAACAACCTGCACCGCATGGATGTGAGTTATTGGAAGGCGCTGGTATCCAACGGGATTCCGGGAGTGGAAATCATCGCCGCGCCGGCGGCCACGGCGGATAAGACCTATCCGCGGCAGGAGCAGTTGCGGCAACTGTTCAGCTTCCTGCGGTCGTGCTACGACTTTACCCTGATCGATCTGGGGCGCAGTTTGACCCGAGTGGGGGTGGCGGCCCTGGAAGAGATGGATGAGGCTTACCTGGTGAGCACGCTGGAGGTTCCGGCGCTGCACCAAGCCAAGCAAGTGCTGCAGATCCTGATGGACGCCGGCTACGGCAAGGACCGGTTGAAGCTGATCCTGAACCGCGTGCCGAAGCGCTCGGAACTGGCGCCCGGCGAGATCGAAAAGATTCTGGGACTGCCGGTGTATGCAGTGCTGCCCAGCAGCTATCCGGAGTTGCACGAGTGCTATTCGCTGGGCAAGTTGCTGCCGGAGCGGAGCGTTCTCGGAAAACAAATCCGCGAACTGGCCCTGCGCATGGCGGGCGTGAACGATCCGCAAACGAAGAAGAACAAGTTTTCGGCGTTTGCGGAGAAGCTGGGACTGTAGCTCTAGGAGAGTGAAACGTGGCTACCACGACAAACGGATCGCTATCTAAAAACGGCGAGCGGGAAGCGGGCTGGGTCGGCCGGCTGTTTACCCAGGATCGCGCAGCCCTGGAGCACCAGGAACTGAAATTCGCGCTGCACCGCAAGCTGCTGGACCGCATCAATCTGGAGGCGCTGGCGTCGCTGGGCGGGGAGCGGGTACGCACGGAAGTGCGGGGCGCGGTGGCCAAGCTGCTAGAGGAAGAGAAGACGCCTCTGAGCCTGCTGGAAAAAGAGCGGGTGGTGGAGGAAGTTCTGGACGAGGTCTTCGGGCTGGGTCCGCTGGAGCCGCTGCTGCAGGATCCCACGGTTTCGGACATCCTGGTGACCACGCCGCGGCTGGTTTACGTGGAGCGCAACGGCAAACTGTTTCGTACGCCGGTAGAATTCAAGGACAACGCGCACCTGATCCGGATCATCGAGAAGATCGTCTCGAGAGTCGGCCGGCGCGTGGACGAATCCTCGCCGCTGGTGGATGCGCGGCTGCCGGACGGATCGCGCGTAAACGCCGCCATTCCGCCGGTAGCGGTGGACGGACCGCTGCTCTCGATCCGGCGATTCGGGAAGAGCCTGATGCACGGCAAGGACCTGGTGACGCGGCTGACGCTCACCGAGGGCATGCTGGAGATGCTGCGGGCGGCGGTGCGGGCGCGGTTGAACATCTTGATTTGCGGCGGCACGGGCGCCGGCAAGACCACGCTGCTGAATGTGCTGTCCAGCTACATTCCGGAAGACGAGCGTATTGTGACCATCGAAGACGCCGCCGAGCTGCGCTTGCAGCAGACGCACGTGGCGCGCCTGGAAACGCGGCCGGCGAACGTGGAAGGGCAGGGCGCCATTCGCATCCGCGACCTGGTGATCAATTCCCTGCGTATGCGTCCCGACCGCATCATCGTGGGCGAGGTCCGCGGCGAGGAAGCGCTGGACATGCTGCAGGCCATGAACACGGGCCACGACGGCTCGCTGACCACGGTGCACTGCAACAATCCGCGCGACGCCATGTCGCGGCTGGAGGTGATGGTCGGCATGGGCAACGCCAATATGGGCGTGCGCGCCATCCGCCAGCAGATCTCCGCGGCGCTGGACCTGATCGTGCAAATTTCGCGTTTCAGCGATGGAACCCGCCGGGTCACGCACATCACGGAGGTGACCGGCATGGAGGTGGAGACCATCACGTTGCAGGATATTTTTCTGTTCGAGAAGAGTGGCGTGGCGGAAGACGGACGGGTGACCGGACGTTTCCGCGCCACCGGCATCCGCCCGCGCGCTTACGAACGGATCAAGGCGTGCGGGATCCAGTTGCCGACCTCGTTGTTCCAGACCGTGGTGGAGATCAATTAGCTATGTCGTTCACTATGGCAGGCTTAGCGGGCGTTTTCTTCCTGGTCTTCGCGCTGATCATGGCGGTTGCGGTGTTCGCCTTTTTGTACCGGCAACAGCGCAGGCAGAAGGTCGTAAAAGATATGCTGCAAACCGTTGTCGGCAATCGCCCGATGCCGGTGACCAAACTGCTGAAAGACGTAGTGTCTGACGTTTCGGGCTTCCAAAAGATGCTGAGATCGGTGAACCTCGCCGACCACTTGCAAAGCTCGATCAAACAAGCGGGACTTACCTGGACGCCCTCGGTTCTGTTCATGGCGACGGTGGGCGCGGCAGTGCCCGGGTTTCTGCTTGGGCTGCGATTTCCTTTTATCATCAACGAGGTCCTGACCTGCCTCACGCTGGGGGTGGCGACCGCGTGCCTGCCCTATGTGTACGTGCGGAAAAAGCGGACCAAGCGGCTGGCGGCGCTCGAAGAGCAGTTCCCCGATGCGCTGGACTTCATTGCCCGCTCGGTGCGCGCCGGGCATGCCTTTATGATCAGCCTCTCGATGGTCGGCGATCACGTGCCGGAACCGCTGTCGACGGAGTTGCGCACGGTCTTTAACGAAACCAATCTGGGAGCGCCGCTGGGCAACGCTCTGACGAATCTGACGACACGCGTGCCATTGTTGGATTTCAGGTTTTTCACTTCAACGGTGATGTTGCAGCGCCAGACGGGGGGTAACCTCAACGAGATTCTGGGCCGCCTGGCGCACGTCATCCGGGAGCGTTTCCGGCTGAAAGGCGAAGTGAAATCGGCCAGCGCGCATGGCAGGCTGACGGCCGGCATCCTGACGGTCCTGCCCCTCCTGACGGCGCTCGCCCTGTTGGCGGTGGCGCCCGGCTATCTGCAAGGGATGGCGAAAGACTCAGACGGGAAGCATATGATCCTGGCCGCCGGCGTAATGATACTACTCGGAAATTACTTCATCCGGCGGATCATCAAGATCAAGGTGTAAACGATGTCCATTTATCTGATCATCGCGTTCTTCATGGTGCTGACGGTGGCCATCGCGGCCTTCGGTTACCAGCGTTACGCCCGGCCAGGGCAGGTGTACGAGCGGCTCGGCGAGCCGGTGATCGAGGCCCCCACGGCCGGGATGCCGGAAGAAGGCGAAGCGCGCAAGAAGCGGGAGTTCAAGATCATCCAGCGGGTCGGCGACTTGATGCCGGTGTCTACGGACGAAAGCTCGATGACGCGGACGATGTTGACGCACGCCGGTTACCGCTCGGACAACGCGGTCAAGATCTATTACGGCATCCGGCTGCTGTCGACCGCCGGGATGGCACTGTTGGGCCTGACGTTTCGCAATGTGGTGAGCGATAGCCCGTCGATCCACGTGATCTTTCCGCTAGGTATGGCGCTGGGCGGATTCATCCTGCCGAACTTCATGCTGGAAAAGAAGATCAAGAAACGCCTCGAGACTTTGCGGCTGGCGTTGCCGGACGCCCTGGACCTGATGGTGATTGCGGTGGAAGCCGGGCTGGGCCTGGACCAGGCCATTCAATACGTGGCCACGGAGCTGCGCAACGCGCACAAGGAACTCACCGAAGAATTCGTCCAGACCAATCTGGAGATGCGGGCCGGCAAGCGGCGCATGGACGCGCTGAAAAACCTGGGCGAGCGCGCCGGAGAGCCGGAGTTGAAAAAGCTAACGGCCATCCTGATCCAGAACGACCGGTTTGGGACGAGTATCGCGGAGTCTCTGCGGCAGCACTCCGATTACATGCGCGTGAGGCGCCGCCAGGAGGCGGAGGAGCGCGCGGCGAAGGTGGGCGTGAAGCTGGTGTTCCCCATCTTCTTCTTTATCCTGCCGGCCATGATGCTGGTTTGCGCCGGGCCGGGCGTGCTGGCGGTGTGCAAGTATCTGCTGCCGCTGATGAAAGGTTTCTAACGGCGGTAGCGCCGGGGAAAAAGTTTTGGAGCAAGAGTCACTTTAGAAGAAAGGAGACAAGGTCATGAATAACACAACCATTCAGATTCTGGTCTGGGTTGCGGCCGGTGTCGTGCTTTTGTTGTTGTTGCAGCGTCGCCGCCGCCGCAAAGTAATGCGGTAGTTGCAAGTGTCCGTATGTGTGTGTTTGCTGGCTCGCAGTCATTTTGGCGCGGGAGGGCGCTTACCCGTAGCGCCCCCGCGCTTACTTAGCTTTCAGCTATCAGCTTTCAGCTTTGAGCTAAACCTGACTGGCGATTGCCGAGAGCTGAACGCTGAAAGCTGACGGCTGAACGCTTTATGGAGATCGATCGCAGCGTGCTGGAGAACATCCAGGCGGCTCAAAATCCGGATGGCGGGTGGCCC
>PMVV01000103.1 GCA_003166475.1 Bryobacterales bacterium
TGCGACGCGGCAAACAAATACAGCCGTTCACATCTCCAGTTCCAACAATGAGCTGTTCTTTTGCAACTCCCCGCGGTGGATCGGGCAGCTTAATGGCGGCCGCATCGCGATCGACCAGCGCCGCCGTTTCCGGATTGGCCCGACCGTACGCTTTTCGCGGGACGGCGGGCGTCCGACGCGTGTTTTCGTTTCCGATCGGGCGGTCTGATACACTGGGCCGGGAATCCTGAAATGGGGTCCGATCTAAGAATCGCGCTAATCTCCGGCGGCATGTACGACCGTCTGTACGCGCGCATCCCGCAATTCGAGCAGGCTACCGGCGTGGCAGTCGAGGTCGAGTTCACCGGTACCCATCCGGAGTTGAACGCGCACCTGGCCGCGCTGGATCCTGTGCCCTACGACCTGGTCAGCACCCACACGAAGTATGCGCCCTCACAGCAGCGGTTCCTCGCGCCCCTGGAAGGCTTCGACACGGGCGACTTCTTTCCGTCGTTGCTGCGCATGGCCGAAATTGGCGGCGCGCTCTACGGCATCCCGCGCAACATCGATCTGCGCCTGCTGCATTACCGCACGGACCTGATCGAAACGCCGCCCGCGAGTTGGGACGAACTGGTCGAACTGGCACGGCGGACCACGCGGGCGCCGCAACTTTACGGGTTGGTGTTCACCGGCATGGAATCGGGCCTGTTCGGGACTTTCTTCGAACTGGCGGAGTCCGCCGGGGCGCGGATCTTTCCACCGTCGCTGGTGGCGGAGGTCGACAACGAAGGCGGGCGCTGGGCGCTGGGAGTGTTGCGCGAACTCTATGCGAGCGGCGCAGTGCCGGAGGCGGTCGCCGGGTGGCACTACGACGAAGTGCACCAGTTCTTTCGCGCGGGGAACGCGGCGATGGTATGCGATTGGCCGGGCTACTACGGCTCGTACCGGGACGCGACCGCGGCCGTGCGCGACCGCTTCCGCCTGGCCCGCATGCCCGCCGGACCCACCGGACGAGTCTGCTGCTACGCCGGCAGCCACACCTTCGCGCTCACGCGGTCTGGTGTGGAGAAGGAGTCCGCGCGCGGGTTGCTGCGCTTCCTCACCGCGCCGGAACAGCAGACGCTAGAGGCGCGGCACGGGTCGGTGCCGGTGCGGCGGCAGGTGATGGCGGAGCAGCAGGAAGCGGCGCAGGGCGATGAGGCTGACCGCATGGCGCTGCTGGCGGGCGCCATCGAGCACGACCTCATCATCCCGCCAAAGCTATCCTATTATCCGCATATAGAGGATATCCTCTGGCGCAATGTGCGCTCGGCCATGATAGGTGAGACGGCCATCGCGGACGCTTTGGTCGAGATAGAACGGCGGATCGGGGACTGTGTGAGTCATGCTGCTTGAGAACCTGCTTGACGCGAATGCGCCCTGGCCTACGCCCGCGAAGGCGCGTCGGCAGTCGCGGCGGATGTCGTCACGATGTTCGCGTTACCTTGTCCGGCCAGCGAAGCCCGGCGCCGCGCCGTGATACAGGACCGGTATGCTCACTCCGCCGACGGTCATGGTGACATATTGGCGGCGTTGCGGTAGCAGCGCGGGCGAAAAGAGCAATTGTAGATACGGGCGGCGGAAAACCGCTCCCTTACGGTCGCGGCTCGGCAACAGTCGCGTTGCAACACTCGCGTTGCAACTGGCGCGGCACAACGGTTTTTTTGCGACCCGGTTGTACTACAATAAGCTGGCAAACCACCGGCCACCCATGACACCTCGCGAACGCTGGATGGCAATGTTTCGGGGCGAGCGTCCCGATCGCGTCCCCTGCGATTACTGGGGCACCGCGGAAATCACCGATCGGCTCAAGCGCGACCTCGGCTGCGCTTCCGACCGCGCACTGTGGCAACGGCTTGGTATCGACAAATGCGTGTTTCTGGGAGCCCGCCACCCGCGAGCGAAAGAAGACACGTGGCACCTGCCGTCGCTATTCAGCCTGTTCGGTATCGAAACCCGCCCGATCGAATATGGCGAGGGCCTGGGCGTCTATGAGGAGATCGCCAAAGCGCCGCTCGCCAACGCCGAAACCATCTCCGATATCGATTCCTGCCCCTGGCCGGATGCGCGCGATTTCGACTATGCGGGCCTGCGCGTCGAGTGCGCCCAGTATCATCCCGAGTATCCCGTGCTGGGCGTGGCCTACGAACCCTTCTATCTCTATTGCCGCCTGCGCGGCATGGAGCGTGCGCTCGAGGATGTTGTGGCCAATCCGGATTTCGCCGACGCGCTGATGGGCCGCATCCATGCCTTGTTCGAGGCTATCGTGCGCAACAGCATCGAGGCGGCTGGCGACCTGTTTGACTTCGTCTACGTCGCCGAGGACCTGGGCACGCAGGAATCGCTGCTGATGAGCCCCCGCGCGATCCGGCGCTTCATAATGCCGCGGCTGGCCAAAATGGCCGACGTGGCGCACGCGGCCGGAAAGCTGGTCTTTCATCACGACGATGGCGCGATTCGACCTGTGCTGCCCGACCTGCTGCGGATCGGCATCGATGTCCTGAACCCTATCCAGTGGCGCTCGAAGGGCATGCAGCGGGAAGCTCTGGCTCGCGACTTTGGCGCGGGCGTCGTGTTCCACGGCGGCGTCGACAACCAGCACACGCTCCCGTTCGGCAGCCGGGAAGACGTGCGCCGCGAGGTGGGCGAGAACATCCGCATCTTCCGCCAGTCGAAAGGCTATGTGGTGGCGCCCTGCCACAACCTGCAATCCAACACCCCCACGGAAAACGTGGTGGCTTTATACGAGGCGGTTGAGGAGTTTGGCCGATGCTGAGGCTTTTTCTACTCGGGTGTATCCCTTTCCTTGCGCAGGGACAGCACGCGGGTGCCGTCGTCACGGGCCATTATCGGAACTTGTTCGCAGAGGCCGGCGTTTCGAAGAAGAAGGTGGCGAAGAAGGTCGACGCCGCCTTCCAACAACTGTTTCACGGCGATCCGCAAAGCGAGGCGATTTACTATGCCGCCGGGAGCAACGCGAATGGCGCACTCGCCTATGTGACCGACGTCTTGCACCACGACGTGCGTAGCGAAGGCATGTCGTACGGCATGACGATCGCAATCCAGCTTGACAAGAAGACTGAGTTCGACGCGCTTTGGAACTGGTCGAAGACGTATATGTATCACGCCGAAGCGGACCATCCGGCGCGCGGTTTCTTCTCGTGGTCGATGAAGACGGACGGCACGCCGAACGACGAGACGCCGGCCCCGGACGGCGAAGAGTATTACACGATGGCGCTGTACTTCGCTTCCGGGCGCTGGGGCAACGGCGCAGGGATCTACAACTACCGGGCGGAGGCCGACCGGCTGCTGACCAACATGCTGCATCGCGAGGTTCTGTGCGGACGCACCAGGCGGGGGCCATACGCATGCGGCAACATGTTCGATGAAACCGCCAGGATGGTGCGGTTCGTGCCGGGGCTGGAGCGCAACGGCTTCACCGACCCGTCTTACCACCTGCCCGCTTTTTACGAACTTTGGGCGCGATGGGGTCCCGCGGCCGACCGTACGTTCTGGGCCGAGGCGGCCACGGCCAGCCGCGATTTCTTCCAGAAAGCAACCAATCCGGCCACCGGCCTGGCGCCGGACTATGCCAATTTCGACGGCACGCCTTACAGCTTCAGACGGAATGCGGGCGCAGCCAATTTCCGCTACGATGCGTGGCGCGTGGCCATGAACTGGTCGGTGGACTGGTCGTGGTGGGCGAAGGACGCGCGTGAGCGGGAACTGAGCGACCGCCTGCAGGCCTTTTTCGCGTCGAAGGGCATGGAGACCTACGGCAGCCTCTACACGCTGGCGGGCGAGCAACTGAGCACGGCGCGCGCTCCGGGCCTGATTGCCACCAACGCCGTGGCCAGCTTGGCCGCGACGAATCCGCGCGCTAAAGAGTTCGTTAAGGCGTTGTGGGATTTGCCCATCCCTTCGGGAAAAGAGCGCTACTACGATGGGACGCTTTATCTGCTCTCGATGCTGCATGTGAGCGGGCGATTCCGCGCCTGGACGCCGAAGTGACAGCGGCCGCACCGCTCTCTGACGGTCGCGGCTCATCTGGCCTTGCGAAAACCGTGCGATCATCGTGCCATGACCGTTCGTTTCCCGGCATTGCTCCTGGCGCTGATCTCCGCCGCCTCCGCGCAGAACTGGCCTTCCTTTCGCGGACCCGCGGCTTCCGGCGTGGCCGACCACCAGAATCTTCCCGTGAAATGGGACACCGCTCGCGGAACCGGAATCCAGTGGGCCACGGCGCTGCCGGGGCTGGCGCATTCCAGTCCCATCGTCTGGGGAGACCGGATCTTTGTCACCACCGCCGTCAGCAGCCGGCCGGACGCTTCCTTCAAGCGCGGCCTGTACGGCGAGGGCGATGCTTCCGACGACGTCAGCCCGCAGCAGTGGAAGGTGATCTGCCTCGACCGCCAGAGCGGCAAGATCCTGTGGGAGCGCACGGCCTACGAGGGCGTGCCCAAAGAAAAGCGCCACATGAAGGCCACCTATGCCAACTCCACGCCGGCGACCGATGGCAAAGTGGTGATCGCCTTCTTCGGTTCGCAGGGCCTTTATGCGTACGATCTGGCCGGAACACTGCTGTGGAAGCGCGATCTGGGAAAGCTCAACGTGGGCGCCTACGACCTTCCCGAGTACGAGTGGGGCACGGCCAGTTCGCCGATCCTTTATGAGGATAAGGTCATCGTTCAGTGCGACCAGCAGAAAGGCTCGTTTCTGGAAGCTTTCGACAGCCAGACGGGGCGGACGGTTTGGAAAACGGAGCGTGACGAACTGCCCTCCTGGGGCACGCCGGCGGTCTATCGGGGGACCGCGCGGACCGAACTGGTTACTAACGGTTCGAATTTCGTCCGTGGGTACGATCCAGCTACGGGCAAAGAACTGTGGCGTCTGGGCGGAAGTTCCAAGATCACCGCGCCCACGCCGGTCTTCGGGGATGGCCTGCTGGTAGTGGCGAGCGGGCGCAGGCCGGAAGCACCGATCTTCGCCATTCGCGCCGGAGCCTCCGGCGATATCACCGGCGATACGCGCTGGGTGGCGTGGCAGAAGCAGCAGCGCGGGCCATATATGCCGACCCCGCTGATTTACGGCGGCTATCTCTACGTGCTGGGCAACGCCGGGGTCTTCGATTGCTACAGCCTGGCGACCGGGGCCGAGATCTACCGCGAACGCATTCCGCACCAGGGGTCGGGATTCAGCGGTTCGCCTGTCGCATCCGACGGCAAGATCTACCTGCCGAGCGAAGATGGCGACGTCTTCGTGGTCAAAGCCGGTCCGCATTTCGAGCTGTTGCAGAAGAACGAAATGGGCGAGCCTTTGATGGCCAGTCCGGCGATTTCCGGCGGCATGCTACTGGTGCGCACCCAGCATCGTTTATGGGCGATCGGTGCGAAAGGAACTCAGCCCACCGCCTTCGCCCGGTAGCGCAGCCAGACTGCGAAGATGGCCTGCTCGTGGCGCGCCATCTCGGAAATGGGGCGCAGCGTGACGTGCTCGACTCCAGTGAATCCGCCGTGCGTATAACTGACGTCCAGTTGCGGCAGGCGCCGCAGCGAGCCGACCGCCGGCGACTGCGGAAGGAAGATGAGATTATCCTCCCAGGGTTCGCCGAAGAAAAGGGCATCGTGATGTTCGTCGACGCCCATCAGCCACGGACCCCAATGCAGTGCCGCGTCCACGGCTTGATCTCCCAATGCGTTAGGCGGAACAACGCGCCCGTCTCGCAGAACCAGGCGCAGAAGGGCGGGGAACTGCACTTCGATTTTGTCCCCGGCCTGCCAGACTCGCTCCACCTGCGCGTACCCGCCCGCTGCCTTCGCCTGGATCGGCTTGCCGTTCAAGGCCAGCACCATGGGCCTCGACCACGAGGGCTGGCGCAGAGCCAGGATGCGCGGCTTGCCGTCCGCCTTCCGGACGGATACGGTGAAAGACGCCGCTGGCTGCGGCCGCTGGACAATCGCTCCTTGCGCCAGCGACAGACTGATTTCGCCATCGGACCAATCGCAATCCTGGAAAAGGTTAACCCGCAGCGTTCTGCCGCTAGCCGTAACGATCGAGTTCAAGACATCCGGAAACGCCCGGTAGCCGTGCATGGTGCAGCACCACCAGGCGCGGTCCACATTCGCGGCGGCCTTGAAGCCGCGTTCGAAGGTGACCCGGCTGCCGAAGTCGCCACTCGGGAATTGGTTGGGTAACAAGCCGTTCAGCAGACAGCGCTCGGCACGCTCCAAATAGTCCAAGTTTCCAGTGGCACGCCATAGTTGCAGGCTCAAGCGCAGGAAGTCGGCGTGGCCGCAGCCTTCGTCCCGCGGATCCGCGCCGGACGCCGCAACCAGCTTACTTTTGTCTCCCGGCGTTTTCCAACCGAAATACTCGAGCACGCTGCCGTAGACGGTGTAATCCGGAGAGCCGATCAGATCCCGGTATTTTTCTTCGACATCGCGAAGCTGTTCCGCCCGCCCGGTGGCCGCATAGAGCATGGTCTCGCCGCGCAGGGTGGTCAGGTAGCCGTGCGCATGCTGGACCCCGCGCGGCTCCAGCAGCGGCGCGATCGAAGCCGCGTTTTCCAGGTACTTGGGGTTCTTGGTAGCGGCCGCCAACAGCACCAGGCCTTCAATCAACTGGGTGAAGCAGATAAATCCCGAGGCCCCCTGGCCAGCCAATCGCTTTTGCACTTCGGGTAGAGCGGTTTGCCGGTGCACGTTGGTCAAAAAGTCGCCGAGCCGGCGCGCGGACTCCAGTATTCCCGGCTCGGGATGCGCGCGGTAGTACTCCAGCAGGCCGACCAGCAGCCGCCCATTGCCCCACAGCAGCGCCATGTGCTCGGGCCCGATGGCGTCAGCGGTAAATATCAGGGATGGGTCGCCGTAGCGTCCGTCGCTTCGCTGATATTGGAGAAGCGAATGCACCAGCGATGCCAGTTCCTTGTTCTTCTCCGGCACCGGCCAGACAGCCAAGGCGCCGATATAGCGCCCGGACGCATCCCCGCTGTAATCGCTGAACCGGCGCGGTGGTTTCAGGGCCACGTCCGCCAGCACGAATTCGGGCGTGAAGGCGGGCGTTTTCCCGTGGACAAAACGGCGGGCGGTCATCCCCAGCCGTTCCGCGATCTCTCCGGAGGGTGTGACGGTTACCTGCGGGCTACGCTCGACTGTTGCTGGCTGGCCGCGCAGGACGCGGGCAGCAGCGGCAGCAGCCGAGGATTGCAGCATGGCGCGCCGCGTGATCGCGATCGCGCGGACCTCACGAGTAGGCCGATTTTTTTGTCGCATGTGTTTGGGTATCGTCTTCCGGGGGCTTAATTGTTTTGGCGAAACCGCTCCCTTACGGTCGCGGCTCGGTAACAGTCGTGCTGATTTCGCAAGGCGGTTTCCCACCCCCATTTCACACTTCAGGATAAAACACTATAATATGCCTGTAACGTAAGGAGCCTGGCATGAAGATCGATCCCCAAGAAGCGCTCGATTATCACTCCTCTTCGCCCGCCGGGAAACTGGCGGTCGTTCCCACCAAGCCCTGCCTCACGCAACGCGACCTGAGCCTGGCTTACACCCCCGGTGTTGCGGTGCCCTGCCTGGAAATCGCCCGCGACCCCAGCCTGGTTTACAAGTACACCGCCAAGGGCAACCTGGTGGCGGTAGTCAGCAACGGCACCGCGGTCCTCGGACTGGGCAACATCGGCGCAGCCGCCGGCAAGCCCGTCATGGAGGGCAAGGCCGTGCTGTTCAAACGCTTCGCCGATATCGACGTTTTCGATATCGAACTAGCCACCGAGAACGCCGACGAGATCATCCGCACCTGCCAATTGCTGGAGCCCACCTTCGGCGGCATCAATCTGGAAGATATCAAGGCGCCGGAGTGCTTCTACATCGAAGAAGAATGCCGGCGCACCATGAAGATCCCCGTATTCCACGACGATCAGCATGGCACCGCCATCATCTCGGGCGCAGCGCTGCTGAACGCCCTGGACCTGGTCGGCAAACGCATCGACCAGGTGCGCGTGGTTTTCAACGGCGCGGGCGCCAGCGGCATTTCCTGCGCGCGGCACTATGTGAACCTGGGCGTACGCCGCGAGAACATCCTCATGTGCGATACCAAGGGGATCATTTATAAAGGCCGCAAGGCCGGCATGAATGCCTACAAGGAACTCTTCGCGGCCGAGACCGATAAGCGCACGCTGGCCGACGCTTTTGTGGGCGCGGACGTGTTCTTCGGCTTGTCGAGCGGCAATTGTGTCACGCCCGAAATGCTGAAGACCATGGCGCACGATCCGGTGATCTTCGCGCTGGCGAATCCGGACCCGGAAATCCCTTACGACGTGGCCGTGGCCGCCCGTCCGGACGCCATTGTGGCCACCGGACGTTCGGACTTTCCCAACCAGGTCAACAACGTCCTGGGATTCCCGTTCATCTTCCGCGGCGCGCTGGACGTGCGCGCCACCATGGTCAACGACGAGATGAAGCTGGCCGCCACGCGCGCCCTGGCCGCGCTGGCGCGCGAAGACGTGCCGGACAACGTGCGCCGCGCCTACAGCGTCGAGCGCCTGGAATTCGGCCGCCAGTACATCATCCCCAAACCGTTCGACTCGCGCGTGCTGATTTGGGAGGCGGCGGCGGTGGCCCAAGCCGCCATGGAGACCGGCGTGGCGCAAGCGCCCATCGACATCAACGAATATCGCGAACAACTGGAGCGCCGCCTGGGCAGGGCCCACGAAGTGATGCGGGTGATGATCCACAAAGCCCGGCGCCAGCCCAAGCGCGTGGTCTTCCCGGAAGGCGAAGAGCCCAAGATCCTGCGCGCCTGCCAGATCCTCCTGGATGAAAAGATCGCCCACCCCGTGCTGCTGGGAGACGAAGCCAAGATTCGCGCCGCGATGGCCGACCTGCATTTGCACCTGGACGGCCTGCAGATCGTCGATCCGGCCAAGTCCGAGCGGCTGCCGGCCTACGCCGAGGAAATGTACAGCCTCCGCCAACGCAAGGGAATCACGCGCCGGGAAGCCGACCAACTGATCCTCGACCGCAATGTTTTCGGCTCCATGATGGTGCGCCTGGGCGACGCCGACGCCCTGGTCGGCGGCCTCACCCAGCATTATCCGGACATGATCCGGCCCGCGCTGCAAATTATCGAGGTGCGGCACGGCATGCGCCGGGTTTCCGGCGTCTACGTGATGATCACGCCCAAGCGCGACATCTACTTCCTGGCGGACGCCACGGTCAACATCGAACCGACCGCCGAGGATCTGGCCGAGATCGCGGTGAATACCGCGGAGATGGCGCGGCGCTTCGACGTGGAGCCTCGCGTGGCCATGCTCTCCTTCTCCAATTTCGGCAGCTCGCGTCATCCTCTGGCCGAAAAGGTCCGGAAGGCCGTGGAGTTGGTGCGTCTGCGCGAACCGGGTTTGATGGTGGACGGGGAGATGCAGGCGGACACCGCCGTGGTGCCGGAGATTCTGGAAGCAACCTTCCCCTTCAGCACCTTGAAGGGCGGCGCCAACGTGCTGATCTTCCCCAACCTGGAAGCCGGCAACATCGCCTACAAGCTGCTGGGGCGCATTGCCGGGGCCGAACCGATCGGTCCCATCCTGATGGGGTTATCGCGCCCGGTGCACGTGCTGCAGCGCGGCGCCGAGGTGAACGATATCGTGAATATCGCCGCCGTGGCGGTGGTGGATGCGCAGGATGCCGGCGCGCCGGCTAGCTCCCGGCCGGTCCGGACTGTCCATAACGCCTGAAGCTTGCGCTACCGATGTTTGATAATAGCGGCTATATGATTTAGACTGATCGATATGCTGCGCAGCCTTACACTCGCGACGATCGTCTGCCTGCTGCCCACGTGCACGTTTGCGGTGCGCAGCGCCAAGAAGCGCAAGGCGCATCCCATTGCCAAGGCGAAACTCCAAGCCCCGGCCCCTGGAGCCCGGTCCCTGCGGGCGAAAACCGCCGTCACTCATTTCGATCCCACGGCGGGCGATAACGTGGATGGCGACGATCTGGAAGTGCGGCGCGCGGCGGTCGACGCGCTGGGACCCTACAACGGCACGGTGGTGGTCGTCGATCCGCAGACCGGGCGCGTCCTGACCATGGTCAATCAGAAGACCGCCCTCGACAGCGGCTTTACGCCCTGCTCTACCATCAAGCTGGTCACCGCTTTCGCCGCCCTCAATGAACGCTTGATCGAACGCGATACGCCGGTCCATCTTACCCGCCGCACCAGCCTCGACTTGAGCACCGCGCTGGCGCATTCCAATAATCCCTATTTCAAGATTCTCGGCGACCGCCTGGGCTACGAGCGCGTAGTGCACTACGCCACACTCTTCGGCCTCGGCGAAAAGGCCGGATGGCAGATCCCCGGCGAACGCCCCGGTCTGCTGCCGGACGCCCCGCCGCCCCACGGCAGTGTGGGCATGATGACGGCGTACGGCGAAGGCATCCAGTTGACGCCCCTGGAACTGGCTGCCCTGGTTTCGGCCATCGCCAACGGGGGAACGCTTTACCACCTCCAATATCCGAAAAGCCAGGAGGAGATCGACCATTTCGAGCCGCGCGTGAAACGCCACCTGGATATCGCGCCCTGGATCGCCGACGTCAAAGTAGGGATGCGCGGCGCCGTGGACTTTGGCACCGCCCACCGCGCCGGGGTCGATCAGACGGAGCCCATCCTCGGCAAGACCGGAACTTGCCACGATTCCCGTGCGCTCAATCACCTGGGCTGGTTCGGCTCTTTCAACGATGTGGAGCGTCATCAACTGGTGGTGGTGGTGCTGCTCACGGGCGGCTTCCGCATCAACGGCCCCATCGCCGCGGGCGTGGCGGGTTCTATTTATAAGCAGCTCTCGCACGAAAACTTCTTCGCCCGCGACCGCATTCTATCCACGCAGATCTGTTGCACCCGCTGACGGCGCGCGTCACCAGGAGCAGAAACGCAGTGTCCTGGAGGGCGGGATTTATCCCGCGCGGGGCTTCAGCCCCGCACTTCGCAGCATCGATGGGGGGCCCATCTTGCGGAAACGTCCACGCCGGCCCTTGCGAGGAGCGTCTGCGGCGGACGCGGCGGCGGTCGAAACCCACTGTGACGTATTGGAAAAAGAAGGGCGGCCTGAGAGGCCGCCGCAGGCCGAGGGCCTGCCCCACTCCTGACTCCTGTCTTCCGTCTGACTACCAAGGTGAAGTCCCATTTGGTTAACACGACCTCGATAACCATAGTTAGCGCCGTATGTCCAACGCACCGGTACGAATAGTGCCTATGTTACTCGATACGCCCATAAAATCATTTACATCCGTCAAAAAGTTCGGGTACACTCAGTCAGACGGGAAGGATGGATGCAAATGAAAACAGCCGTCAGCCGGAAGAGAAACGATTCACAGCGAGGCAATGCTCTGGTGGAATCCGCCGCCATTCTATTGCCGCTGCTCGGGCTCCTGTTTCTGGTTGTCGATTTGTCACTCGCGCTCTTCACCAAGGCGACCCTGCAGCAGGCCGCGGAGGCAGGGGTGCGATTCGCGGTTACCACCCGGCTGGCAACGGGCCAGTCGTACCTGACCGACTCGATCGTGCAGGTGGTGCAGCAAAGCTCGTTGGGGCTGCTGAACGGCGCGAACGGAGCCTGCAAGATCTCGGTCAATTACTTCAACGCGGTCACGGGGGCGGCCAGCACCGGCACGGGAGGCGACGTGGTGCAGGTCTCCGTGGGCGGCTACAACTATAAGCCGATCGGTATTCTCAAAAGCGCCAGCCCCGTCTCGATCAACGCCAGTTCATCCGACGTGATGGAATCGTGCCCCCTGGCGGGCTGCCCCCCGATAACCAATCCCGCACCGCCAGTGTGCCCGTAAGGATACTCGATATGTCCGCAATGAGAGGAGTTCAGACCATGTCGCGCAAACACAACGAAAAAGGCAACGTATACATGGAGTTCGTGCTGGTCGCGGCTTTTTTCTTCGTGCCCCTCATACTCGGCATGATCACCGTGGGTATGGCCGTCGTCCGCAGCTATCAGGTGAACCAACTGACCCGCGACGCCGGTCATATGATGGCGAAGGGCGTGGACTTTTCGCAGCAGGCCAATCAGAATCTGGTCGCCAACGACCTGGCGAATGGCTTGAGCCTGCAGGCCAACAGCGGCAACGTCACCGGGAGCGCTACCGGCAACGGCGTGTTGGTGCTATCCGCATTCGAGAGCCTGCCGGCTTCCTGCAACTGCATCAACGGCGGCCACATCGTGCTGGTGGATCGCATCGTAATTGGCAATAATACGCTCTACACCAGTCCATTCGGGAGCCCCGCCTCCATCGGCGCCAACGGAAGTGTGGCAAACTATTCGACCGATCCCGGGGCCCAGGCGGACAACGTCTCGTCGGTGATCACCATCGGGACAGGCGGCCTGGCCTACATGGCGGAAGGCGATTTCGCATTCAAAGATCTGGGCGTGGTGGGATTCATCGCCAATCTGGGCGCATTTAATCGCGCCGTATTTTAGGACGGAAGGAGAGGCTTTCATGCAAACTTTCAAGAACCGCAAGAAGCGTTCGCGCGGCGTCGCAATCGTCTTAACCACGCTGACGATGGCCGTTACACTGCCGTTGATCGGCCTCGGATTCGACGTGGCCACGCTGTACGTGGTCAAGTCCAAACTGTCGGCTGCCGCGGACTCCGCGGCATTGGCCGGCGCGCGCGCCCTGAGCCAGGGCTCCACTACCGCCGCACAGACGAACAGCGCCGTGAGCACCGCCCAGAGCTTCTTCAGCGGGAACTTTCCCGCGGGATATTGGCGCTCCTCTGGCGCCAGCGCCAGCGTCGTGGTGGACTCCACTTCCTTCCCCAATTACCGGACCGTCACCGTGACCGCCACGGCACAAGCGCCCTTGTACTTCCTGCGCGTGCTGAAACAGCAGTCGTCCACCATCAATGTGATCAGCAAGGCGGGACGGCGCGACGTCATGTTGATGATGGTGCTCGACCGCTCTTCCTCGATGACCGGCGTGGTCGCCGGTACCGGACAAACCGCCTGCGATCTGATGAAAGCAGATGCCGCCACATTTGTGAACTATTTCGCTCCCGGACGCGATCAACTCGGCCTGGTAGCATTCGGCTCCTCCGTTTTCTTTTACCCGTCCACCACGAGTTTCACGACCCCGGATGCCAATGGCAATACCATTCAGTCCCTCATCGGGCAGCTTACCTGCGGGGACAACACCTCGTCGGCCGCGGCTATCGCCACGGCGTACCAGGAGCTCAAGAACGTCAACAATCCCAACCGCATGAACGTGATTATGTTCATGACCGACGGGCGGCCCAACGGCGTCACGGCCGATTACTCCCTGCCTGGGCTGGGGATCACCGATGGCTGCACTATGCTCGCGGGAACCCCCGGCGTTATCGCACAGTGGGCCGGAGGCGCCGTGCCCAACGGCTCCACTGCCGGTGTGATGAATGCCACCACCACCGCCATCAACTTCCCGAATGACGGCCACTCTCTTACCGGCAGCAGCGGGTGCAAGTTCAACGGCCCCAATCTTACGAACGTCTCTCAAGATATTCCGAACTTGCCCACTAAGGACTTTTACGGTAACTCGCTGGCGGGACCTTACAGCCAACTGAATAGTGCAACCTGGCCCTACACCACGGCGTTCAACCGGATCGGAGCGGTCAGCATTCCTCAGCAGATCGTCATTGCCTCCACCAATGCCCTGGACAATGAGGCCACCCAGGTGCGAACCGACGCCACGCTGCATCCCTACATCTACGATGTCGCGCTGTTGGGCGACGGGCCGGTCTCCGATCAGCCCGATACCCTGTTATTGCAAAAGATAGCCAACGACCCGGCGCTGGCCGGGGATACCGGGGTTGGGCTGACTTTTTACCAGTCGCAGATCAACCAGCCGCACGGGTATTTCGCGGTAGCCCCGGATGCTTCGCAATTGGCCGTGGCATTCGACTCTATCGCGATGCAGATCAGCATCCGGCTGTCGCAATAAGGGCCTTCAAATCAACCGCGGCAAAATCTCGCCGGCGGGACCTTCGAGCGCGCAGTCCACAATGCCGGAATAAGGAGTGGGTTCCAGGTTCACCTGGATCACCCGCGCTCCGGCTTGTTTCGCCAGGGGAATCAGGCCGGCCGCGGGATAGACCTGCGCCGAGGTTCCCACCACTAACAGAACCTGCGCTTCCAGGGTGGCATGTTCGGCCTCCCGCATCATGCCCTCGGGCAGAGGCTCGCCAAACCAGACCACGCCGGGGCGCGCCAGGCCGCCGCATCCGCAGTGCGGCGGCAGCTTGGGCAAGGGAACGCGGCGGTCCGGCCAGTTGCTGCCGCAGGAGGTGCAGCGCATGCGCCAGATGTCACCGTGCAGTTTCAGGATCCGGCCGCTGCCGGCCATGTCGTGCAAGCCGTCGACATTCTGGGTGATCAGGGTAAAACGCGGCTTCTGAATTTCGAGGCGCACCAGGGCGGCGTGCCCGGCGTTTGGCTTGGCCTGCCGAATCGCTTCCCGCCGCCAGTTGTACCATTCCCAAACCAGGCGCGGGTCGCGCGCAAAAGCCTCCGGCGTGGCCAGATCTTCCGGACGGTAGTCCTTCCACAGTCCGCCCGCTCCCCGAAAAACCGGGACGCCGCTCTCCGCGGAGATTCCGGCCCCGGTCAATACCGCCACCGCCGTGGCGCTCCCCAACCACTCGCGCGCTTGTTCCAGGCTCATCGGCTCCAGCGTACCTCGGGTAGTGGGTCAGTTTGCAATNNTGGGGGCGGCTTTCAGCCGGCTCCGGCCGCCTATGCGGCCACGATTGGCCGCCCTCCAAGGCGATGCTATACCTCAAATAGGCGCGGCTCTCATCGAAGACGGGGAAAGGGCCGCGCAGCGGATACCGCTGCACATAGTTACAACACAATACTATCCGCTGTTAGTAATAATTAGCTAAAGATAACAAAGATATCCGCAATCGATTAGTAAGTGTTCCATAACTTGCACAACTTGATAAGGTTAGCGTTGTCCCCGGTGGATAGTGAGTATATAATGGCCGTAGCCGGAGGAGAGGCAGCAGGTGCAGTGTCTTTATTGCGGGAAAGGAATCGGTCCGATCCGGCAGCTCCGCGACCTTGAGTTCTGCAGTGAGGCGCATCGCACACAGTTCCGCGAACGCTATCGGCAGAGCCTTTACGAGGCGCTAGCCCCGGAACCCGGACCGTCGCGGACCGCGGATTTTATCGAACGGCCGCCGGCCGGCGCCGGTCCGGCCCCACGCGCCGCGTTGCGCCGTCTAACGGCCTCCCCGCCAGACCGCAGCCAGCTTGACATGGACATCCAGCGCTCCGGCATGTCCGCGGAGCGGCCGGCTTGGGTGTTCGGGCAGACCCTGGGAGCGGTACGCGCGCGGCTGGTGTGGCAGGGATCCGCCGCCGCTTATCCACCGGCGCCGGCCCCCTCGGCCTCGTTCCCGGTTGCCGTTGAGCCTCCCGGCAGGTCCGCCGCCGGCGCTGTTTCCACCCATTTTGAGGCCGCCGATCGCACTTCACGGCTGCTGGCCGCCGCGGTGCGCATCTCGGAGTCGAGCCAGCGGCGTCTTTCGGTTTCCCTGCCGGAAGCGGCGCGGCCGAGCGCGGCAGTCCAGGCGGAATCGCGCTCTCCGCAACTGCGCGCCACCAGTCCGGCGCGCGCCGAACTTTCGGTCACTGGCCCGGTAGCCGCCGCCATCCACGTCGTTAGCATGCCCGGCAGCGCCACGATTGCACGACCCGCCGCGCCGGCGCCGATCGCCTGTGAGCCCAGACTTCTGGAAGCCGGACCGCCAAGCATGCACGGCGATTCCGAGACCACCGTGGCGCCGGTGGCATTCGAGGCGGCAGGGGCCCGCGGCGGAGCGATCGCGCTTCCCAAACTGTCCGCGGCGGTAGCCTCAGTTGCCGGGATCGAATCGACCGGGCGCCTCCAACCCGTGCGGCCGGAGTTTCGCTTGCCGGTCGCCGCCAGGGCGGCCACTGCCGCGATTGCCAACGGCTTATGCCCGATCTTGCCGGACGTCCAGGCCGCGCTTCCAGGCGTCGCGCAAATCGAATCCGCCACCAGGCGGCTCCTGGGTCTGGCGCCCATGGTCCCGACGGCCGATCCACAGCCAGCCGGACTGACGGCAGCCTTGCCTACGCGCTGTGCGGCCCCGGCCGAACCGAGCAATATCCCGCCGGGTCCGCCCGTGAGCAACGACAATCCGCGGACGGAGTGCTCCGCCGCGCCCATCGGGGTCCTCGCGGGATTGGTGCAGCCTGAGAATCCGCCGCTACAGGAAGCCATCGGCAATCGAAAACTTCGCAGCGCCGGGGCGGCCGCGCCTGCGGGCTTCGAGACGCCAGCCCCGCGGCACGAAATGTCTGCGTTGCCGGGCGCGTTGCTGGGAGCCACGGCTTCCGCCCAGATACGCCAGGCTGGCGCGACGCCGCCCGCTGCGCCGCCCAAGGCCGCACCGTCATGGGACCCCGCCAGGGCTGTGTTGCCGGACCATACGCCGGTCCCGCTAGCGAACATCGTTCTACCCCGCATCGACTGGTTGCCGTCGCTGGCGGGCACCGTCGCCGGAGTTGGCCCGTTGCGGCCGGATGTGGGCCGCGCTTTGCGCTCGTGCGCGGTGCTATGGACTCTGCGCGTGGCCCGCGTGTGCAATCCCGAATTCCGCATGGATGCGGTGAAAGAGCGTTTCCAGGACCTGGTGCGCGCGGACCGCGGCATACCGTACGCCGCGGACGTCGCGGAAAAGCGTGCGGCCAAAACCAACCTGCTTCCTTTCAAGCGCGGCGGCGCGGCGCTTTCGAGGCGGACCAAGTGGCACTATATCGGTACGGCGGCAGCCGCCGTGCTGCTCGCCGGAGTGTTGCGGCCGCCAGTCGCATTCAAAGGCTTTGGCGGACCTCTTCCGTGGCGAGGGGCGTCGATCGGCGAGTGGATGTCGCAACGGGCCACGCGCACCTACGCGGACGATTTTCGCTCCGGCTTGGATCAATGGAAAGGCGTGCAGTCGAAGTGGCCGAAGACTTGGTCCTACAGCACGGACGGCTTCATCCATCCAGGACAATTGGCGCTCTACCGCCCTTCGGTGCCGCTTTCGGATTACCGTTTTGAGTTCATGGCGCAAATCGAGAGCAAGAGTGTCGATTGGGTGGTGCGCGCGCGCGATGCCAACAATTACTACGCCATGAAATTCACGGTGCTTCAACCGGGGCCGCGGCCGATAGTGGCCATGGTTCGCTATCCGGTGATCGAAGGCCGCAAGGGAGACCGCGTGCAGACGCCTCTGCGCATGATGATCCACGCCAACACGCCATACCGCGTAACCGTGGACGTTAAGGGCAGCCACTACCGCGCCTATATTGAAGGGCAGGAGGCGGACTTTTGGACGGAAGACAGGCTCAAGACCGGCGGCGTTGGCTTTTTCCGCGAGGCCGATGAGCGCGCCCGTGTTTACTGGGTGAAGCTCGAAAGCCAAGGCGACATTTTGGGCAGGATTTGCGGCTGGCTGTCTGGAAAGAGCAGCCCCGACGCAAAAGATCAGGGGAGGAAAGCAATGGATTACCGGAACACCGAGACAACGGATAGAGCGGCAGCCTCCGACTCGCGGAGCGCGGAAAACGGCAGCGACCGGAACGCGCCCATCACCCGCGCGCTGTCGAAGGCGGCATCGCTGCACCTGGACGGCAAACTCGACGAGGCCGCCAAGGAACTGGTTCGCACCCTGGACGGCGGCGAACGTCACCCGGCGTTGTTCTTCGCTCTCGGCCAGTTGCAATACGAACTGCAGGATTATGGTCCGGCGGCGCAGAACTATACGCAGGCGGCGCTGCTGGAACCCCTGCACCCTACCGCGCACTTCAACGCAGGCGTATGCCTGGGGCGCCTGGAGCGATGGGAGGAGGCCGCGGCTTCGTTCCGCAAGGCCATTTCGAACGACCCGGTGCGCAGCGAAGCGCATCTGGCTCTGGGCGCGTGCCTGGTGCAATCGGGCCTGCACAACGAGGCGGTGGATGCCTACGACCGGTTCCTGGCGCGCCATCCGGATCACAACGAAGCCCTTTTCGGCAAAGCCGTGGCGCTCCAAAAACGGGATCGCAACAGCGAAGCGGCCGAGCTGTACCGTCGCATCCTGAGCCGCAATCCGCATTCCGAGGACGCGCTCAGCAACCTGGTCTCGCTCTCGCTGGCAAATCAGGATTATGAGTTGGTACGCAAGTACGCGCAGCAACTGGCCGAGGCCCATCCGAGGTCCCAGATCGCGCTGGAGGGACTGGCAGGCGCGGCCTTCGCCGCCGGCGACCATCGGTCCGCCGCGGATTATTCCCGCAAACTGGCCGACCTGGCGCCGCAGGTCTTCGAGAACTGGTTCAATCTGGGCGTCGCGTGCCACAAAGCCGGCGACCTGGGAGAAGCCGCGGAAGCCTATGCGCGCGCCACCAGGGTGCGGCCCGATTCGCCGCAAGCCCATCTGAATCTGGGCGTCTCGCTGCAGGAACAGGGCGATCTGAAGGCCGCGCGCACGGCTTACGAGCGCGCCCTCGCCATCGATCCGAAACTGCCCGGCGTGCACTGGAACCTGGGGCTGGTACACGAGCAATCGGGCGACCTGGAAGCCGCCGAGCAGCTTTATGCGCAAGTGCCGCAGAACTCGCCCGACGCCGATGACGCCGCTTTCCGCATCGGTCATCTGCGCCTACAACGGGCCGACCATGCGGGGAGCATCCAGGCGTTCGAGGAGTGTCTGGCGAAGCGTCCCAACTGGCCGGAAGCCCGCCTGAATCTGGGGATTGCGCACTGGCGCGCGGGCAACAAGGACGCGGCGCGGACCTGCTTCCAGGAGTTGACCGCATCCGGCGCCGATTCCAGAGAAGCGCTACGCGGCCTGGCCGCGCTGGCGCTCGAACACCAGGAGTACGATAAAGCGTTCGAGATTTACCGGCAGTTGCTCGACAGCGGCGAACGCAGCCCGGAGCTGCTATACAACGCCGGGCTGATCTGCCAGAAGCGGGGCGAGGCGGAAGACGCCGCGGTGCTCTACAGAGAAGCGCTCAGGGGCGATCCGCAGTTCGGCGAAGCGCTCCTAAATCTGGGGCACGCGCTGATGTCGCTGGGCAACGAGTTCGAGGCCCGTTCGTGCTGGCGCAAGGCGGTCATCGCCAAGCCGGACCTGGCGCAACGGTATTTTGAGCCGGCCGTCCAGGCGTCGTAGGTTGCCCAGCTAGTACAGTGTCCAAGAAATAACTGTACAGCAGATTAGCTGTGGGGCAGGCCATCGTTTTTCGTGGCCTGCCGAGTTCGACCACGGTGCGCAGACGACAAACNNACAACGATCGTCTGCGCCACACCGGGCACTGCTACATCCCTAACCAAACCGGTTGCTTGTCGTACACTAACTCAAGGGAGATGTTATGCATCGACTAGCTTGCCTGGTTTTCGCGGCAGCCGTAGCGCTGTTCGCCGCGGACGTCAACGACGACCTCCTGAACGCTGCCCGTAAAGGGGATCTCGACACCGTCAAAGCACTCATTGAAAAGGGTGCAGCCGTGGAGGCCAAAACGCCCTACGGCCAGACGCCCCTCTATCTCGCGGCCATGAGCGGCCATCAAGCCGTCGTCCAATTCCTGCTCGATAAGGGCGCCAAGACCGACGTGACCGACACCTTCTATAAGGCGTCCATGCTCGACTTCGTCCTGGAACGCAAACACTACGCGGTGGCGAAGACGATCGTCGCCAAGGGTAATGACAAAGCCGACGAGGACTTGAAGGCCGTGGCGGACGCTGGACAGGCGGACTTGGTGCAGGCGGTCCTGGACAAGGGCAAGCCAAGCCAGCCGGTCTTGGATAGCGCGTATGAGGGAGCGCTCACGGGAAACAAGAAGGATATCGCCGAACTGCTGAAGAAGGCCGGCGCGCACGAGCCCGCGCCTCCGGTAGTAGTGGATGCTAAGGTGCTCGAATCCTACACAGGCACCTTCAAGACGGATGCCATTCCGCTGGATATCAAGGTATTCGTCAAAGAGGGCAAGCTCTATCTGCAGGCCACCGGTCAGTCCGAGTTCGCACCCAAGCCCAAAAGCCCCACGGTCTTCGCGATGGCCGCATATAATCTGGAGATCGAGTTCGATTCGGCAAATAGCTTCACGTTGAAGCAGGGTGGTCAGACTTTCAAATTCAAGAAGGCGGTGACGCAATGAAACGGGCTGGCATTTGTTCATGGGTGGTCCTGCCTGCCGTCCTGGCGAGTGCGGCATTCGCCGGCGACTGGCCGCAGTTCCGCGGTCCATCGGCCTCCGGCATAGGGGACGGCGCCAGTCCCCCGGTGAAATGGGACGCGACCAAAGGTACCAACATCGTCTGGAGCGTCGAAATCCCCGGGCTCGCCGACTCATCCCCCATCGTTTGGGGTGATCGGATCTTCGTTACCACAGCGGTCTCCAGCGATCCGAAGCAAATCTTCCGAACGGGCCTCTACGGCGACACCGACTCGGTCAACGACAGTTCGCCGCACCAGTGGAAGGTCTTGGCGATCGACAAGAAGACCGGCAAGATTCTGTGGCAGCAGATCGCGCATGAAGGGGTACCCAAGACCAAACGGCACCCGAAATCGTCGCAGGCATCGCCATCGCCGGCCACCAACGGAAAAGTAGTCGTGGCGTACTTTGGCTCGGAAGGACTCTACGCCTATTCCACCGCGGGCGAACTGTTGTGGAAGAAAGACCTCGGCCTGCAAAACGCGGGATGTTCTTCGATCCGGATTCGGAGTGGGGAGCCGGTAGTTCGCCGGTCATCTATAAGAACATGGCGATCGTACAATGCGACCGGCAAAAGGACTCCTTCATCGCCGCGTTCGATCTGAAAGACGGCAGCGAATTGTGGCGCACGGCGCGCGCGGAGATTCCGTCCTGGGGTACGCCCACCATCGTGCCGGGCAAGGATCGCACCGAATTGGCCACCAACGGCTCCAAAGCCATTCGAGGTTACGACGCCGATACCGGCAAACAACTTTGGACGCTAGGACCGAATTCCGAGATCGCCTGTACCACGCCGGTCTCCGCGCAAGGGCTGATATATGTAACTGCGGGCTATCCCCCGGTGCAGCCTATCTATGCCATTAAAGTGGGATCGAGCGGGGACCTCACGCTGAAGGATGGCAAGGAATCGAGCGATGCCATTGCCTGGAGCAAGCAGCGTGGCGGCGTGTATCTGCCCTCGCCGCTGGTCCATGGCGAGCACCTTTATACCTTGAGCAACAACGGCATCTTGAGCGTATACGACGCCAAATCCGGGACGCGCGTTTATCAGCAGCGCGTCGGCGATGGCGGCTCCTTCGTGGCTTCGCCTGTGTTAGCGGCCGGCAAGCTCTACATCAGCAGCGAAGATGGCGACGTATACGTGGTGAAGGCCGGCGCGCAATACGAATTGCTGTCCAAGAACCCGATCGGCGAGCCGGTGCTGGCCACTCCCGCCCTGGCGGGCGATCTGCTGCTGGTGCGCGGCGCGAAGCATCTGTTCGCTATTGCGGAGTAAGACCGCCTCGTGAGGCGTGACAATCTCCACCAAAGGATCTACTCTGAAAGGGAACAGGCAATGACGGTCACACTCGATCTGAACCCGGAACTTGAAAAAAGGCTGCTGGCTCAGGCGCGCGAACGCGGCATTTCCCTCGGCGACTACCTCCGGGAGATCGTCGCCGGGCAGGCGCAGTGTGTCGTCGCCGGCCTTGCGGAGCCACCGCAGAAGCGGCTCATTGATGTTTTGACCACAACGCCCTTTGCCGGGTCGGAACTCAACATTCAACGGTCGAGAGATTACCCGCGCGCCGTCGATCTATGACGGGCTTCCTGCTCGACGCCAATGTCCTGTCGGAGTTCTCGCGCCGCGGCGAGCCCGATGCCCGCGTCAAGCGCTGGCTGACAAAGACTGAGGATCGTTTCCTTTTCACCAGCGTTCTGTCCCTTGCGGAAATCAGGCAGGGTATCGAACTCTGCGATCCCGACAAGCGGCGGGCCGCGCTGGAAGAATGGCTCGAACAGGATTTGCGGGGCGCCTTTGAAGCCCGTCTGCTTCCCGTCACGCAAGCCGTCGCCGATCGCTGGGCGGTGCTGTCAGCCCGGATGCAGCAGCGCGGCACGCCGTTGGCGACCATTGACGGCCTGATCGGGGCAACCGCACTAGAGCACGGCCTTATCATGACGACCCGTAACGTCAAGGATTTCGCCGGCCTCGGGATTGAGATTCTTAACCCGTGGGAAAGCGTCTGAGGCCGGTCAGTGCTGGGTTCGTTGGTGCCGCCGAGAATCTTCCTCCTATATCGGTGCTGTATACCGCCGTGGGGGAACGGGAGCGAATAATCGTATTTGTTTGCCGCGTC
>PMVV01000109.1 GCA_003166475.1 Bryobacterales bacterium
GAAACCAAGGAGCCATCTACCAGACTATAGCTGAAGCCAAACGAAATGTCCAGCGGAGACGCAATAAACAACAGAAATTTTGGGGGCGATTGCATGTTCCGGCACCACGCTTACGAGCGGCGTTAATCCCGTTGCAAAAAGCACGTGGCATTAGCCAATCTTGGCCGCAAGCCGGCTTTTAGCCGGCCCACGCGAGCTTCGCTCGCGACAGAGCGGGGCTGAGAGCCCCGCGCAGGCTGAGAGCCTGCCCCACTGTAAATGGCCAAACTCCAGAGCCGGCTTTCAGCCGGCCCCCACAAGCCCGCGCCCGCCGGCGATGGCCCCCACGATGAGAAACGGCTCCGCGCCCGACGCCACAGCGGCGGGCAGCGGCACGTCCGGCGCTTCGTGGGACAGATCCTCCTCACAAGCGAAGAACCTCACGAACGGCCGTCGCTGTCCGGTGACCTGATCCCGGATGGTCCCGCGCAGCATCGGGTAGCAGTCCTCCAGCGCGTCGAGCACGGAGCGCTGCGTAGCCTGGCCCGCGACGTCGAGCTGCACTTCACCCGCGGCGCGCGCCAGGATCCGCAGATGCGCCGGAAGCACCACGCGGATCATTGGAGCGTCTGGACCTCGATGGAAAGCACGGCTGGAAGATCGCGGACGATGGGCGCCCAGTGGTCGCCCGCGTCGGCCGAAGCGTAGACCTGCCCGCCAGTGGTGCCGAAATACACGCCGCATTCGTCGAGCGAGTCGACCGCCATGGCGTCGCGCAATACGTTTACATAGCAATCGCTTTGCGGCAGACCTTCGGTGAGGGGCTCCCACTCGTTGCCGCCCGTGCGGCTGCGGTACACGCGCAGCTTGCCCTCGGGCGGATAGTGCTCCGAGTCGCTCTTGATGGGGACGACGTAGACAGTGTCCGGCTCGTGCGCATGAACGTCGATCACGAACCCGAAGTCGACCGGCAGGTTGCCGCTGATCTTCTGCCACGAGTCGCCCGCGTCGTCGCTGCGCATCACGTCCCAATGCTTCTGCATGAACAGCACGCCGGGGCGCGCCGGGTGCATGGCGACGTGGTGAACGCAATGGCCGACATCGGCCGTTGGATCGGGGATGTATTCGGAGTGCAGCCCGCGATTGATCGGCCGCCACGTCTGTCCGCCGTCGTCTGTGCGGAATGCGCCCGCGGCCGAGATGGCGATGTAGATGCGCTGGGGATCGGACGGATCGAGAATGATGGTGTGCAGGCACATGCCGCCTGCGCCGGGCTGCCAGTGGGGGCCCGAGCCGTGGCCGCGCAATCCGGGGAGTTCCTGCCACGTCCGGGCGCCGTCGGTCGAACGGAATAAGGCGGCGTCTTCCACTCCGGCGTAGACGGTATCGGGGTCGGTCAGCGATGGTTCCAGATGCCAGACGCGCTTGAACTCCCAGGGGTGGGGCGTGCCATCGTACCACTGATGAGTGCCGGGGACGCCGTCGTACACGAACTTGTTGCCCACCGGCTCCCAGGTCTTGCCGCCATCGTTGGAGCGCTGGATCAACTGCCCGAACCAGCCCGTGGATTGCGACGCATACAGCCGATTCGGGTCGGCGGGAGAGCCCTTAATATGGTACATTTCCCAACCCCCGAAGTGCGGACCGCTCACCTCCCACTGTTCCCGCTTGCCGTCCGATGTCAGGACGAACGCGCCCTTGCGTGTGCCCACCAGAACTCGTACTGTGCTCATCCCTTCCCTCCTTCCAGATAGAGTACCCCAACCTCAATCCCCTGTGGGGCGTGCGTCCACACCTGTCGGGATGGGCCTGCGGCCCACCGATAGTGATGAAAACCAGGTTGGAGGGCGGGCAATTCTGCCCGCAGCCGGCTTTCAGCCGGCTTCTGGCCGCCTGAAAGGCGGCTGCGGCCAAGATTGGCCGCCCTCCAATTTCAATAGCTTGCGGTGAGCTTCCGACCCTGCGGCGGTCTCCGGACCCGCCCTTTTTTCCCCCAATGCCCGCAGGCCTGCACCACTGTTATGTTGAACTGGAGGAGTCGCCCCATGCGCACGTTCTTCCTGTTCCTCTCGCGCCAGAAGCACTTACGGAAATGGATGGAAACTTCCGGCTGGGCCAGACGCTTGTCGGCCCGTTTCGTGGCCGGCGACAATCTGCGCGACGCCCTGGCCACCTGCCAGCGGATCAACGCCGAAGGCATCGCCGTCACCCTCGATCACCTGGGCGAGAACGTCACGTCGCTCGAAGAAGCGGCCGCCTCCCGGGACGCCTACCTGCAGGCGCTTAACGAAATCGCCGGCCTCAAGATCGACGGCAATGTTTCCCTCAAGCTCACGCAGTTCGGCATGGATCTATCGCTGGCCGACTGCGCTGCCAACGTGGAGGCGTTGGTCGGCCAGGCCGCCGCGCTGGGCAGCTTCGTGCGCGTGGATATGGAATCGAGCGAGTACACCGACCGCACGCTCGACCTCGTCGTCAATTTGCACCAGCGCTACAAAACCACCGGCACGGTGATCCAGGCTTACCTGTACCGCAGCCGCAAGGACGTCGAGATGCTGTGCGCCCGCGGCATTCCCGTGCGTTTGTGCAAGGGCGCTTATCTGGAGCCTCCCGCGGTGGCCTTCAAGCGCAAGGCCGACGTGGACCGCAATTTCGTGGAACTGATGAACCTTCTCCTCGAAACCGGCGTATATCCGGCTATAGCCACGCATGACGAGCAGATCATCGAACAGACCGAACGCTTCGTGGAGTCGCGCAAGATCCCGCGCGACTCCTTCGAATTCCAGATGCTTTACGGCATTCGCCGCGATATCCAAAAGCGGCTGGCCGGCGAGGGATACCGGTTGCGTTTGTACGTGCCGTACGGGCAGGCGTGGTATCCCTACTTCATGCGGCGGCTGGCGGAGCGGCCGGCCAATGTCTTCTTCCTGGCGCGCAACCTGTTGCGAAGTTGAACACGGGCGCGCCGGAAACTTCGCACTTCGCGCTGGCATCTAAGCATATATGCGGTACTGGGCCTATTTGGCGGGAAAGATCTTTTTCTGCGCGGCGTTCATGTACGGATTGCTGTGCTTGCTGGACCATTTCTTCCCCGCCGATAACCACCACCACATCATCCCGCCCGGCATCTTGTTGTACATGCTGCTGATGGGTCTGTGGTTCCTGGCGTCGAGCGGTTTGCTGTTCGTCTGCATCTGGGCCCAGCGTTGCCGCTGCCGGGTATGCCTGCGGCGCCTGCGTATGCCGGTCGAAACCGGATCGTGGGGCGGCATGTTGCTGCTCGGCAGGCCGCGCATCGAGTACATCTGCCCATACGGCCATGGCACGTTGAAGCTTGCCGAGTTGCAGATCTCCGGCCTGGAGAATCCCGAATGGAACCCTAACGGCGAGATTTGGGAAGAGTTGTGCGCTTCGGCGCACGATGCGGACGAGCGGCCGTGATCGCCTCCCGTTTGCGCCAGGCAGCCGGGGTAGCCGTGCTGGCGATCCTGGTATTCCTGGGGGTGCGGCTGATTCCCATTTACTTCCACAATCAGGAGCTGCAGCAGTTCGTGGAAGACGTGACACATCGTGCCGCGGCGCCCACAAGCTCGGACGACGTGCTGCGCTCATGGGTTTTGTCAAAGGCCGCCGATCTGGAACTTCCCGTAGTGGCCGGTAACGTGCATATAGAACGCACTGCGGAAAGTGTGCGCATCGACGTGCGCTACGTGGTGCACGTCGATTTGCCGCTTTATACGGTCGACCTGCACTTTTATCCGGGCGCCGGCAGCCGGTAGGACTGTACAGCAGTCAGCTGTGGGGCAGGCCATCGTTTTTCGTGGCCTGCCGAGTTCGAGCANNTTAATTCGCGGACACTACATTAGGAACCAGCGCGACCAATACCGAGCCGCGACCGTAAGGGAGCGGTTTCCCCTACATATGAGAGAATCGTTGTTAGTGCCAGAAAAGAAATCTGACTCGAAGAGCAGGAAAGTCAGAGTCCGGGTTCCGCGGAAAGCCTACCTGGTCCGGTTCTTTCTGCATCCCGCCGGCAAAGCTCTGGTGGTTTCCTTCACGCTGGCGTTCCTCCTGGTGGCCGGGGTCCTCACGTACTACTATGCAAAGTATTCCAGCCTGATCGACCAGAAGCTGCGCGCCGGCCCCTTCGCCAACACTTCCAAGATCTTTGCTGCGCCCCGGCTCATAGCTGCCGGCGATCCCACCACGGCAGACGAGATCGCCGCCCAATTGCGCCGCTGCGGCTACACCGCATCGCGCGGCAACGCCATCGGGTCGTTCCAAATGCGCGCGGATGGGGCCATCGAGATTTTCCCCGGCCCGGATTCGTATTTCGACGAGGAGGCCGGCCTGATCAAGTTCGCCAACGGCCGCATCTCCCAGATCGTCTCCCTGCGCGACAATACGGCCCGCGGCCAATACCAGCTCGAGCCGCAGCTCATCACCAATCTCTTCGATCGCAACCGCGAGAAGCGCCGCCTGGTAAAGTTCACCGACATCCCGAAAGTGCTCATCGACGCCGTCACCTCGGCCGAAGACAAGCGCTTCTTCCAGCACCAGGGCTTCGACCCGCTGCGCATTATCAAAGCGATTTACGTGGACCTGAGAGAGGGGCGCAAGGAGCAGGGCGCGTCCACGCTGAGCCAGCAACTGGCGAAAAACCTTTGGCTGGAACCCGAGAAGCGCTGGACGCGCAAGGTGGCCGAACTCCTCATTACCTTGCGCCTGGAGCAGACCCTTTCCAAGCAGCAGATCTTTGAAGACTACGCCAACCAGATCTATCTCGGCAGCCGCGGCAGTTTCCGGATCAACGGCTTTGGCGAGGCGGCCGAAGCGTATTTCGGCAAGGACATCCGCCAACTCACGCTGCCGGAAGCCGCCACCCTGGCCGGCATTATCCAGCGCCCCGGCCATTACAACGCTTACCGCTATCCGGATCGTGTGCGCGACCGCCGCAACGTGGTGCTGTCGCTCATGCGCCAGAACGACGCCATTAACGACCGCGAGTACGCCCTGGCCGTGGAATCGCCGCTAAGCCTTGCCAAAGGCGCGGTCCAGTCGCTGGACGCCCCCTATTTCGTCGACCAGGTGAATGAGTTCCTGCAGAGCCAGTTCCAGGATATCGATTTCCAGTCCAGTTCGTTCCGGGTCTACACCACGCTCGACCTGGACCTGCAGCGCGCCGCCTCCGAAGCCGTCCGCGAAGGCATGCAAAGCGTGGACGATCTGATCCGCAAACAGAGGCGCTTCAAGGGCCAGCCGATTCCCGAAGCGCAGTGCGCGCTGATCGCGCTCGACCCGCATACCGGCGAAATTAAAGCGTTGTCCGGCGGGCGCAACTACGGCGCCAGCCAGCTCAACCACATCCTGTCCAAGCGCCAGCCCGGTTCCATCTTCAAGCCCTTCGTTTACACCGCCGCAATGAACACGGCCATCGAGGGCGGACCGCATATCCTCACCGCCGGCACCACCGTGGTGGATGAGCCGACCACCTTCTGGTACGACAACAAGCCCTACGAACCCAGCAATTTCAAACACGAGTTTCACGGCACGGTCACGTTACGCCAAGCCCTGGCCAAGTCCATGAACGTTGCCACGGTCAAAGTGGGCGAAATGGTGGGCTTCGATACCGTCGTCGCCCTGGCCAAACGGGCCGGCCTGAATTACAACATCCAGCCGACGCCCGCCGTGGCCCTGGGCGCCTACGAGGTGACCCCCATGGAGATGGCCGGCGCCTACACCATATTTGCCAATCAGGGCATGTATGTGAAGCCCAGTTTCGTCTCCATGGTGCGCTCCCAGGACGGCACAGCCATCTACAACAATAAGAAGGAAGGGCGCACCGTGCTCGACCCGCGGGTGGCCTACCTGATGACCAACCTGATGGAAGAGGTGATGCGCAGCGGCACCGCGGCCGGCGTGCGGGCGCGCGGCTTCGGGGTCCCCGCCGCGGGCAAGACCGGGACCTCCGACCACGATGGCTGGTTTGCCGGCTACACCTCCGACCTGTTGTGCATCGTCTGGGTGGGCTTCGACGATAACCGCGAGCTGGACCTGGAAGGCGCACACTCGGCGCTGCCCATCTGGACCGAATTCATGAAGCGTGCCCTGCAGTATCACGCCTATCGCGATCCCAGACCCTTCCAGGCTCCCGACGGCATCGTCTCCGCGCAGATCGATCCCGAGTCGGGAATGCTGGCCACGCCCTACTGTCCAACGACGATCTCGGAAGTTTACATCTCGGGGACGCAGCCGGTAACGTCCTGCCCGCTGCATGCCAAAGGGCAGAGCGTCACCCACGTGGCCGGCTGGGAGATCCCCGGCAGTGCGCCTCCGGGTTCGGAGGGCGCCACGCCTGCGCCCCATGTGGGCGCGCCGCCTGCGGCGTTCGGGGCGCGGCGGACGCCGGGCCCAGCGGGCGCCCCAACGCCTTCGCCGCAGACCGCCGATAAGGCCGAAAAGCCTAAGGAAAAGAAAAGCTTTTGGCAACGCCTCCGGGGTGTGTTTAAATAGAACAAAAGGAGGCCGTATGGTTTCCGCTCGCAACCTCGTCGTTCTTTTCGCCGCGTGCCTGGCTTGGGGGATAGCTTCCGCGACCGCTCTTGCGCAGGATACTAAACTCGCCCTCGACTCTCAGCTCGCCGCCAAACCAGGCGTTTCCGAAACCGCCCTGCCGCCGCTCACGCCCGAGGGCCGGGGTGACGTCTTCATGGCCCGCAAGATGTATCGCGAAGCCATCGAATCTTACGAGCAGGCCCCCCAGGATTCCGCGGTGGTCTGGAACAAGCTGGGCATCGCCTATCACCAGATGACGCAGTTGGATGCGGCCATGAAGCGCTACCGGCGCGCCATCCGCCTGGATGCCAAGTACTCGGAAGCCATTAACAATCTGGGGACCATCTACTACGCGGAAAAACGCTATGGCAAAGCTACCGGCACGTATAAGCGGGCGCTGAAGCTGGCGCCGGGCTCCGCCTCGATTTACAGCAACCTGGGCACCGCGTATTTTGCCGAGAAGAAGTACAAAGAGGCTTGGGAAGCCTACAACACGGCCTTCCAGCTCGACCCCGAGGTGTTCGAACACCGCAACACTTATGGCGTGCTGCTGCAAGAGCGCACCGTCGAGGAGCGCGCACGGTTCCACTATTACCTGGCCAAAATTTACGCCAAGAAAGGCCAGAACGATCGCGCGCTGCAGTATATCCGCAAGGCGCTGGAAGAGGGCTTCACCGACCGTAAGAAGCTGTTGCAGGATCCGGAATTCGCGGCACTGCGCGACCTGCCCGAGTTCAAGGAGCTACTCAAGCTGGAGCCGCGTGTCCTCTGAAGCTTTCAGCTTTCAGCTTTTAGCTTTCAGCTTTCAGCTTTCAGCTTTCAGCTACGAAAGCGGCGCGGCTCGGCGGACCTAATGCGCTACCGGGCCGCTGCGGTCATTCTGTTGGCTTGTCTCACTGCCTGCACGCGCCGCGATAGCCAACAGACGGTCCCCCAGGTGGCCGTCCTGCGCTTTGAAAACCTCTCGGCCGACGCGTCGCCGGATTGGATGGGCCGCGGTTTTGCAGAGATTATATCCGGCGAACTCCAAGGTTCCCCGCAGCGCTACGCGATCCAATGGCGCACCCTGCGGGCCTTCGACGCGTCGCTCGGCCAGCGGCCGGGAGCGCCGGGAATCTCGGCCGAGAGCGCCGGGGCGCTGGTGGCGGGCGCCAACGAAATCGTGTACGGCGACTTCTCCGCGATCCATGGCGTCCTGCGCGCCAGCGCCACCGAGGAAGATCTGGCCACGCACAAGATGGTGCGCACCGCATCGGCCAGCGGTCCGGCGAGTGACGGCATCTTTCCGGTGGCCGAAGCTCTGGCCCGGCAGTTGGGCGAGTCGCGTGCGTTCGGCACGCAAAACCCGCAGGCGCTGCGCAGCTACGTGGCCGCGCTGGAATCGCCCGATCCCGTGGCCGCTTCCCAGGATCTCGCCCAGGCGGCCGCGGCCGACCCCGGCTTCGGGCGCGCCTATGTGCTCTGGCTGGACATGGCCATTGCCCAGCGAGACCGCGTCGAGGCGGATCGGGTCGTGGAGCAGGCTCGCGCCCACCAGGACCGTTTCCCTGCGCTCGACCGGGCGGGGCTGGATCTCGCTGCAGCCGCTGTGCGCGGCGACTTGCATGCCCAACTGGAGGCGCTCCGGGAACTGGCGCGCCTGGATCCGGCGGATCCCAATNNGATTCCCTCGGCGACGCGCACTTCGCCCTGGGCCACTTCGCCGAAGCCGAGCAATTCTATCTGGCGGCGCAGGCCAAGGCGCCCGGCTTTTTGAACGGCGGCGAAGTGCTGAAGGCCGCGCAGGCGCGCCTGATGACGGGCGATGTCCCGGGCGCCACGGCGCTCTTCAACCGTNNCGCCAGCCGCGCCGACGCCCAGACGGCCATCTGGCTGCTCAACCTGGGAGACCGTGCGGGAGCCGCGCAACACGCCCGCAAAGCGGTGGCCGAGGCCGTCCCGGCGCCTTCGCCGATGGTTGCCCTGGCGGCTTTCCTGGCGCAGCCAGACGCCTTTCCGCCGCCCGCGCAATCTCCGTTGCGGGATTATGCGCGGGCTTACGCGCTGCTGTTCGACAAGCAGTTTCAGCCCGCCCTACAAGCGCTGGAGGAGATCCGCCGGCGTCCCACGGGCGAGCAGGACGACGGCTTCGACGTGCTGCTGGCATGGGCCTGCGAAGAGACCGGCGATTGGCAGCGCGCGGAACCCTTGCTGCGGCTTACACCGCTGCCGCAGGCTTCGGGCCTGCCGATGTTCTCCTCGCTCTATTTTCCCCGTTTGTTTTTCTTGCGCGGCGCGGCGCTCGATCGCACCGGCCATCGCGCCGAGGCCGCCCGCTACTACCAGTTGTTCCGCACGCTTTCCGGTCCGGACAGCGCGATTTGGGGCGAAGAGCGGCGCGCCCAGTAACGGTCAGTTGCTTCCCAGGCGGCGAAACCGCTCATCATGATCCGCCGCCACGTGGCCGAGACGGTTGATGGTTTCCATTACGTCCGCCATGTGCTGCGCCAAGCTCCGAACGTGAGCGTCTGTCTCAAGCTGGGCGGCAGCGATCGCGCGCACCCGCCGCCGGTCGTCTCCACTTGCTTCTCCAGTAGTTCCACATTCAGGCTGAGCGCCTCGTGGCGCTCGACCAGTCTCTCGAGCCGTTCATCAATGTTCATCGGCCGCCCGGCTCCTGATCTTCCATGCGGTGGGCTACCCCGCCGGTTTTTTTTATGCCCAGACCCCACCAGAACACCCACCGGGCCCTAAATCGTGATAATGTTTGGCCATCCATCGATGGACATCGGCGCTACCACCGCAACTCTCATCGGCGCTGTCGTTACTGGCTTATGTTTACTTCTGTCTGTAGGACTGAGCCGTAAGGGATCGTGGACCAGAGGCTTCATCACTGGTCTAGCCTAGCTGCCGCATCTATCACCGCTGCAGCGATGCTCGCCTACTTCAACTACGCGCGCCCCTTGACGCCCACAGAACGAAATCTTAAAGCGTGGGCTGGCGATTGGAAAACCCAGTTCGACGGCGATCTCGGTAACGGGCAGGGCCTCACTACTATCAAAGTCGATCAATCTGGCGCTCAGACGCAGATCCTCGGCTCATTCACGGCCGCCACCACCAATGGAACAATCAAAGGGATTCTTCGGGGAGCAGGCGATTGGCACCACCCCGAATACAAAGACGTTCACATCTACTGGCGTGCCGAGAATGGGGTACAAGGTGACCTTTGCTCACTCTAAGCGACGATCGCAGGACATTCTCTGGCCGTTACGGCCGACCCAGCACCTGTATGGTCTTTAGCTCCTGTACAGCCGGGGGAACCTGGAACGGAACAAAGTAAACTCCATGCTGCTTTGGACGCCCTCACACCTGCCGTGCGGGTTTGCGCAGCCTGCGTGACCCGAGTGCCTTCTCCACACAGTCCAATCGAGAGGGGATTCAAGTCGGGACCGCCGTTGCCCTCATGGTTTGCCGCGGCGCTGCTCACGGAACCGACACGATCCGTTTCCGCCACATCTGGGGGAAGAACCAGCGAGCGGAATTGCTAGCGTCAGCCGAGCACGACGGCGCTTCCCCAGTTAGGAGCCAAGGGGCCGCTGCTGCCTCACCCCCCTTGTTCGAGCCGCCCTTGCCTTTAAGGGAATATAATCGAGCAGATGGGGTTCATTTTATTCCTGATCCGCCTTCCGTTCTTTATCGTCGGGCTCGCTTTGTACATGACCGTGGTAACTGGTTTGGGCGGAATCGTATGGGTTGCCTGGGCGGCCTGGCTGATATTCACACTTCCGCTGCGATTCATTGGAAAACTACTCTCAGCCGCGTTTTCGAATGACAGCCGGGAGTTGAGCGACTGGAGAGCTTACAGCAGCGCATGGGATGACTGGGCGTGCGGCGGGCTGAGGACCTTCACGTCCAGGCCGTAAGCGTCGTGCCACCAATTATCGAACGGCGCCGACGCGATCATGGCTGCGCCGCCCCAGGCGCAGACGAAAGCGCCGAACGGTCCGCGGAAACCCCACATGCGCACCGAGGCTGCCCGCGCTTCGCCCGAGTGGCTGAACGAACTGGACAGGATCAGGTAGCCGCACGAAATCCCCGCCAGGATGCCGCACAGGTAGATCAACATGTGCGGGGCCGTCCAGAAGGTATCGCGGCCAATGCTCTTGTGCCAGGAGATGTCCCAGATGCCTCCGATGGAGGCGGAGGTGATCGCGATCATGCACGTCCAGATGTACCAGGGGACGGAGGCCGTGCGTGCGGCGGCGTGTTCCCCCCAGGCGATTGCAGCGCTCTGAGCCATAGCGGTCTTCTCTCAAGTCTACACCTGAGCGATGGCGGGCGAGACGGGTGAAAGCATCATCCCCGGTCGATCTGTTCCCGCAGCTCCACGGGGTAGAGCGACTTCAATTTGGGATACGCCTCCGCCAGACGGATCAAGTCCAATTCGTCCTTTTTGCGCTTGCTCAGGCGCCGACGCGGATCGCCGTAGGCCCACAGCTTGCCTTGCGTACTGTCTTCCAGACATGCGATCTTCACGCGCACGCCCAGAACTTCAGCGGCGACCGACCGGGCGAGAAAGGCCTGATATCTATCGTCGGTCGTGAACTGGATGCGGAGTTCGCTTACCGGCGGCGTGGCGTTGAGCGTGTGAGAAATCACGATATCGGCGTCCAGCGTATAGACCGGCTCGACAAAACAATTGACGGCCAGCCCGCCAATCAAGCAATACGGCCCGAACGCCTCGCACGCCGCGATCAGCCGCGCGAAATCGGTTGCGCCACCCTCGGTCGTCAATTCGTAGGCCTCCACGGCGGTCACAACTTCACTACATGCGACCCGGCGCGGTGGCCGCCAGGGCCAGAATGCTAAAATTAAGGTTCCCCTGGAGGTTCGATGGCAGTGAAGTCCCGCCGCGCGGCGGCCGTAGTAGACGTGGCAGGTGTCAAAGTGGGCGGCAATCATCCGATTGTGGTGCAGTCCATGACCAACACCGACACGGCGGATGTAACCGGCACGGTCAATCAAGTGATGGCGCTGGCGCGGGCCGGCTCCGAGCTGGTGCGCGTCACGGTGAACACCGAACAGGCGGCCGCGGCCGTCCCGAAGATCGTGGACTGCCTGGACAAGTTCGGCGTGCGCGTGCCGATTATCGGCGATTTTCATTACAACGGCCACATCCTGCTGCGCAAGTATCCGGAGTGCGCGCGGGCGCTTTCCAAGTACCGCATCAATCCGGGCAACGTCAACATCGGCAAGAAGCACGACGATAATTTCCGCACCATGATCGAGGCGGCCATCGAATACGGCCGCCCTGTGCGCATCGGCGTGAACTGGGGATCGCTCGACCAGGCTTTGCTCACGCGCATGATGGATGAGAACTCGCGCCTGGCGGAGCCCAAGGACGCGCGCGAAGTGACGCTCGAAGCCATCGTGGTCAGCGCCGTCGAATCGGCCGCCGCCGCCGAGCAGTACGGCCTGGCGCACGACCGCATCATTCTGAGCGCCAAGGTCAGCGGCGTGCAGGACCTGGTGGATGTCTACCGCGCGCTGGCCGCCCGTTGCGACTACGCGCTGCACCTGGGGCTGACCGAGGCGGGCATCGGAGCGAAGGGCATCGTAGCCACCACAGCGGGCCTGGCGATCCTGTTGCAGGAAGGCATCGGCGACACCATTCGCTCGTCTCTGACGCCGCTGCCCAATGGCGACCGCACCGAGGAAGTCATCGTTTCGCAGCAGATCCTGCAGTCGCTGGGCATTCGCAGTTTCACGCCGCAGGTGACTGCATGTCCCGGTTGCGGCCGCACCACCAGCACCTTTTTCCAGGAGATGGCCGATCAGATTCAAACCTACCTGCGCGAGCAGATGCCGGTGTGGAAGGCGAAGCATGCGGGCGTGGAGAGCATGAAGGTGGCGGTGATGGGTTGCGTGGTGAACGGGCCGGGCGAATCCAAGCACGCCAATCTGGGCATCTCGCTGCCGGGCACTTTCGAAGAGCCCAAGGCGCCAGTGTTCGTGGACGGACGACTGGTGACCACGCTCAAGGGCGACCACATTGTGGCCGAGTTCATCGGGATGCTGGACGAGTACGTGGCCACGCACTACGCGGAACCGGTCGCCTGACATGGCCAGACACTTCACGCTGTGGGAGGCCGAACGCATGCTCCCGCAGGTCCGCGAGTGGATGCGTGAAGCGGCGGCCATGAAGTCGCAATACGACGAGGCGGAACGCGCCGTGCAGTCGCTCGCAATGCGCATTACCATGATGGGCGGCATTGTGGTGAACCGCGAGCGGGCCGCGGAAGACATCGCCCACCGCGACACCGCCGGGCAGCGGCTGCGGGCCGTGTTGGAGAACTTCGAGCAGAGCGGAGTGCTGGTCAAAGATCTCGACAAGGGGCTGGTGGACTTCCCTACGCTGTTCCGCGGCGAGGAGGTCTACCTATGCTGGAAGGTGGACGAAGCGTCCATCCAGTTTTGGCACGGCACGCACGAAGGCTTCGCCGGGCGCAAGGCGATCGACCAGGATTTCTTGGATCACCACGAGGGCGAGAAGGCGCAGTGAGGTGGGGCGGATGGGGTGCACCGATGTTTGACGGAACGAAAGGCGCGGCCTACACTGAAGTGGCCAGGGTCTCGAAGTGAACGCATCCGGCGGTGTCGTCACGATCATGCCAAAGCTCACGCCCGATGAGTTGCAGGACGAAAGCGAGATTCGGGACCTGAGAATCCGCGCGGCGATCCGAAAGGGCCATGAGGACTTTCTCGCCGGCAAGACCCGTCCCATTGAGAAGTTCTTCGCAGAACGCGAGGCGCGCGCAGGGAAGCGCCCGCGCCGGCTTCCCGTCCCATCGGGAATAGTCCTCAATATGACTTCCGAAGAGTAACCGCGTCCTCGAAGCGGCCGGACGCAGCGCGGTAACGATTCTGTTTGCGGACCCCAGTAACCGTTCACGAGTGCCAAAAGATCAAGAAACTGGAAGGCGTGCCTCGCGCCGAAGCGCATTATCAGCTTCCCCTCGGCCGATGGCGCTTCCGCGATGTCCGGTGAGAGGGAGAATGAAATGCTCGAGAATCGATGAAGCCGTTCGCATGGTTGTCATCGATAGGTCCTTTCGTTGCGGAGGAGAACGGCCAGCACCTCCACGGTGCTCGTCGAATAAACCGGTTTGAAAATAATGCGATACCGGCCTGATACCTTGCGGTAGTGGCCCTTGTGGTCCCTCCCCTTCAGCGGCTTCACCAGGCCGCGGAAAGGGTCCGCTTGGAACACGGCGATGTCGTCCAGGACGCGCTGGCGCCGGTCGGGCGGTATCGCTCTAAGCTGTTTTGCGGCCCCGTCGTGAATGTGAACGATCCAGGTCATGTCGCAGTTGGGCGAGGGTGACGAATTTTCCCTCGTGCATCTCTCGTTCGGCTTTCTTCACGAGGGCACTCTCTTCTGGGGTGAGGATGTCATCGGCATCAACCAAACGCTTAGGCTTGATGAGCACCCCGTTCTTCTGTTTGGCGAATGCCACAAAATCCCCCTCCTGGAGGTTGAGGGTTTCGAGCATATCCCGCGGAATGACCACTTGGCGCCGTTGGCCCACGCGGCCGATCCGCTCCTGGGTTGTGGTTGATTTTACTGGCATACTCTTTCAGATTATCTGACTATCAGAATATGTCAATACCCCTTCGGGCGTTCCATATAACGCCCTTGCCGGGCGGCGGGCCCTCACGGGGCTAGAGCGAGGAGCCAAGTATCGCCACGCGCGGGGCCGGAACTGTAGCCACCGAACATGAGCACGACTTTGTTGATGGGATCGTAATCCATCCCGACCCCGTACCGGTTAGGAGGTACGGTGGCCGGTTGGATCTCCGTCCAGGTTATCCCGTTCCAGACCCAAGTATCGTTCAGGGAATTCGGCCAGTTTCCTGCATATCCACCGAACAGCACGACCCTTCCGAGGGCCGCGTCATAGGTCATGTTGGCGCCGGTTCGTGCGGGCGGGCAGACGCCGGGAACTGTTGGGTCCAGGTTGTTCCGTTCCAATTCCAGGTGTCGGTGAACTGAACGCCACCGTTGCCGCTGCCGCCGAACAGGACGACGGTCTGGGTCGCCGCATCATAGGCCATCGGGGCTCCCCGCGGGGAGGGACTGGTTGTAGGATTCTGCTGGGTCCAAGTCTTGGTTACTCCGTTCCACGTCCAGGTGTCGCCGAGGACGCCAGCACTGGCGCTGTTGTTGCCGCCAAAGAGGACTACCGTCTGGGTCCCTGCGTCGTACACCATACCCATTTGGCTGCTGCGTGTTGGTGGAGAAACGGACGGGGACTGCTGGGTCCAGGTGGTTCCATCCCAAGTCCAGGTCTCATTGAGAAATGTTCCAGTGCTGCTGGCGCCTCCGAAAAGCACAATGTTGCCCGCTGCCGCGTCGTACGCCATTGCGGCGCCTGAGCGGGCAGGTGGCGGGCGATAGCCGGAACCACCCACCTCGCCAAATCCAGGTATCACCATAGATCTTCCCGGTGTTATCGCCGCCAAAGAGCACCGTTGACTGCGTCGCTCCATCATATGCCATTCCCATGCAGCACCGGGCAGACGGAGGTCCCGACGGGACCCAGTTCACCGTTTGCGCTGCCAACACGCCAGCCTGCGTGACCAACACAGCGGCCAGAATCAACTGATTTAGTTTCATGCACCCTCTCCTCTTCGGGTACAAAGTACCATTTATACCCCCCCCGCAACTGGACGACTAATGCATTGCAAATCGAGTCACTCGCGTCCCACAAGCGAACACTGCGCATCGCCTTTGCCACTGTAAACCCGCGTATTGCCATTGGCAATGCAACTGCTCTAAGCATGGACCTCAAATTTGCCCTACGATCCCTGCGCAAGAACCCGGGATTCACCCTGCTCGCCGTGGTGGTGATGGCTCTGGGGATCGGCGCCAATACAGCCGTATTCAGCGTAGTCAACGCGGTGCTGCTCAAGCCGCTGGCGTACCGCGATCCCGACCGCATCGTCACACTTTCGTCCCTATGGCGGAAGAGCGGCGGCCACGGCCTGGTTTCCGCGCCGGACTTCCACGACTGGCACGATCAGAGCACGGCATTCGCCGCCATGGCCTACTATCAGGACGATTCCACGTCGGTGATGTCCGGCGCATCGGCCGAGTACGCACACGTGGCCGCGGTCACGCCGGAGTTCTTCCAGGTCTTCGCGGTGGAACCGGTGGCGGGCCGGCTGTTCTCGGCCGAAGAGCTGAAGCCGGGCGGCGCCGGAGCGGTGGTCATCAGCTATGCATACTGGCAGAGTCACTTTGGGGCGAATGTCAACGCGCCTGGGCAAGCGGTGCGCATGCTGGGCAAGCGTTTCAGCATTGCCGGAGTGCTGCCGCAGCAGTTCCACTTCCCGAACGGGACCGATATCTGGCTGCCGGCGAATGTGGTGTTCTCCGAAACGACTTGGCGCTCCGCGCACAATTACAGGGTGGTTGGGCGGCTGAAGCCGGGCGTCAGCCTGGAGCAGGCGCAGGCGCAGATGACGGCCATCGGCGCGCGCCTGGAGCAGCAATATAAGGACAGCAACGCGGGCAAGTCGGTGGCGGTGACGCGCATGCGCGACGAGATGGTGCGCAACGTGGAGCTGACGCTTTACCTGCTGCTGGGCGCGGTCGCGCTGGTGCTGCTGATTGGTTGCGCCAACGTGGCCAATCTGCTGTTGGCGAGGGCCACGGCGCGGACGCGGGAAATCGCCATTCGCGCGGCGGTGGGCGCCAGCCGCGGCCGCATCGTGCGGCAGTTGATCGTGGAAAGTATGGTGCTGGCGCTGATGGCGGGCGCGGCGGGATTGCTGCTGGCCAAGTGGGGCTCGGACGCGCTGGTCGCGCTGGCCCCCGGCAACGTGCCGCGGCTGGCGGAGAGCGGCATTGACGGCTGGGTGCTGGCGTTCACGCTGGGCCTCTCGGTGGCCGCCAGCCTGCTGTTTGGCCTGGCGCCCGCGCTGCAGGTTTCGCGCGTCGATCTGAATGAAACGCTGAAGCAGGGCGCGGGGCGCTCTATGGCCGGGGGCAAGGCGGGCCGGACACGCGCGGCGCTGGTGGTGGTGGAAGTAGCGCTGTCGGTGGTGCTGTTGGCGGGCGCAGGGTTGCTCATCCGCAGTTTCGCCGCGCTGCACAACGTCGCGCTGGGCTTCCATCCCGAGCATGTGCTGGTGATGCAATCGGACGTGCCGTCGGCGGGCCTGGAGAGTGCGCGCCGCGCCACCCGATTCTATAAAGACCTGCTGGCGGATCTGGCGACGCTGCCCGGAGTTTCGGCCGCCGGGGGCACACGCAACACGCCGGGCACGGTCTTCTCGGATGGCAGCTACTTCATCGACCGGGTTGGCGTACTCACCCCCAGCACACCGAACGCGGTCTTATCCGTGGTGACGCCGGGGGCCTTCGCCGCGCTGGGCATCCCGCTGAAGCGCGGCCGGGATTTCAACGCGGGCGACACTTACGACGCACCGTTTACGGCCATCGTTAACGAGGCGCTGGCGCGCAAATCGTTTCCCGGCCAGGACCCGCTGGGCCGCTTGATCTACTGTGGTCTCGACTCGGGAAAGATCATGAAGATCGTGGGTGTGGTGGGCGATGTGCGGCAGTACGGGCCGGCCGTCGAGCCTGCGCCGGAAATCGTGATGCCGTACGAGCAGCACCCGCAGACGGCCACAGCGCTCAATATCGTGGTGCGTGCGTCCACCGCGGGCGGCGCGCTGTGGGGGCCGATCCAGAGCAAGGTGCGCGCGCGTTCGGCGGAGGTGCCGGTGAAGTTCACCAGCATGGAAGATCTGCTCGCGGAGAATACGGCCGCGCCGCGCTTCCGCACCTTGCTGCTGGGGATCTTCGCGGCGATCGCCGTTTGCCTGGCGATGGCCGGCGTCTACGGCGTGGTGGCGTACACGGTGAGCCAGCGCGCGGGCGAGATCGGCCTGCGCATGGCGCTGGGAGCGGATACGGGCGACGTCCTGCGGCTGATTCTGCGTCAGGGCATGGCGCTCACGGGCATCGGCCTGGCGGTCGGGTTGGTTGCCGCGGTGGCCGCCACGCGGGTGGTCGCCAGCATGCTGTTCGAGGTCAAAGCCAGCGATCCGGCGACGTATATCGGCGTGGCGTTGCTGCTGGGCGTTGTATCGCTGGCGGCCAGCTACATCCCGGCGCGGCGCGCGGCGCGAGTGGATCCGGTGTCGGCTCTGCGGCAGGATTAGTGTGCCGTCGCGCCTGATGTGGCGCACGTTCTCAACGTGCCGTGTCCGCACTCCTGTGGACACGGCGCAAACTGTTACGTTCCAACCTGGGGACGCTGCTTCCCCCCAGATCTCGGTACGCCAAAATAGCGTGCAAAGTTTCACGCCAGCCTGATTTGCAGAGTGACATCAATCTAATCGCCGCCAACTAGCCAACTAAAGATACTTGCATATCCCGACCAGTAGCTGGTGAACATTCCTCCGTGCTGCTGATCTGCGGCATGCTGGTCATCCGCATCGGGACGCTGCTGCTCATCATGGGCCATCTCAGCCACGCGCAAGGCGCCCTGCGCACCAAGCTGCATGCGCTCATGCTCTACACCTACACCTTCCTGCTGGTCACCTCGTTCGGCATCTTTCAGGAATACCTGCTGCGCAATTACATGCACAGCGCGCTGTTCTATCTGCTGATGACGCTGGGATCGTGCTTCTTTCTGGCGGGGCTTTACCGCATGTCGGATTACCGCTGGGCGGGGACGGTTGTGGCAGGCATCTACACGACGCTGAACCTGCTCTACGTCTGGATCTTGCCGCTGTTCCCGGCGGAGCCCAAACTGGGCCCCGTCTACCAGCACATGACGCACTTCGTGCCGCCCGATTTTCCGATCTTGTTCATCGTGCCCGCGTTCCTCCTGGACCTGACGCGTCCCTACTTTCAGCGCTGGAGCTATTGGGCGCGAGCCGCGGCCATCGCCCCGATTTTCGTGATTGCTCTGGCGGCGGTCCAGTGGCCCTTCGCCGATTTTCTGATGTCTTCGGCGGCGCGCAACTGGTTCTTCGGATCGGGATACTTTCCCTTTTTCGTTCCCAGCGATACGGACTGGGTGCGCAACGTCTTCACCCAAGTGGAGCCCGCCGCCCGCCAGTTCTGGACCCGCATGGCCATGGCAGTCGTGCTGGGCGCATTGATGGCCCGCGCCGGCCTCGCCTGGGGCGGCTGGATGCGCAAAGTGCGGCGCTAGCGGGCACCCCGCGCCGATTTATAATAAAGATATTGAGAGTCCTCCTCCTCGCAGCCCTTTCGCTCGCCGCGCGTCTCTATGCCGGAAACAGTCTGGTTGACGAAGGCTACGACCACTTCTACAACCTCGAATTCGACCAGGCGCTGGCCGATTTCGACCAGGCCATCGCCAAGGATCCCAACAACCCGGACCTGCACAACCACGCCGCCGAGACGGTCGTCTTCAGCGAAATGTATCGCGATGGCGCGCTCGAAAGCGAGCTGGTAACGGGCAACAATTCCCTGCTGCGCCGCGCCAAGCTGAATCCATCGCGCGAGACCCAGCGGCGGTTTCTCGGCGAAATCCAAAAGGCGCTGGACCTGGAACAGGCCCGCCTGCGCCGCAATCCCAACGACGCCGGCGCGCTCTATGCCATGGGCATCACCTATGGCCTGCGGGCCAACTATTTCTTCCTGGTCCAGAAGGCCTGGGTGGACGCGCTGCACGACTCCACCACCGCGCGCAAGCTGCACAACCGCGTGAGCGAGCTGGATCCGTCGAACGTGGATGCGTGCCTCGTACAGGGCCTGCACGACTATGTGATCGGGAGCCTGCCGCCTTTGTACAAAATGTTCGGGTTCCTGATCGGCTTCCGTGGCGACAAGGAGCACGGCGTCCGTACTGTGGAGCAGGTGGCGGCGCGCGGTTCGCTGAATCGCGTCGAAGCGCAGATCTTCCTGGCCGCCATCTACCGCCGCGAACGCCAGCCGGCCAAGGCTCTGCCGTTGGTGGAGAGTCTGATCGCCCGCTTTCCGCGCAACTACCTGCTGCGTTTCGAGCAGGCGGGAATGTACGCGGCGCTGGGCGATGGCCGCAAAGCGCTGAGTTACGTCCAGCAAGTCGCGCAGTT
>PMVV01000479.1 GCA_003166475.1 Bryobacterales bacterium
TTGGCGAAGGTGAGATGGGTGTGGGCGTCGATCAGGCCGGGGAGCACGGTCATGGAGCGCAGGTCGATTTCGCGGTCGCCGGGTTGGGCGGGCGTGGACGCGGTGGCGGCAATGGCGGCGATGCGGTCGCCCGTGACGACGATGGTCTGATCGGCCGGCTCGGCACCGGTGCGGACGTTGAGGACGTGGCCGGCGCGAATCAGGATTCTGGGCTGTTGCGCGGACGCGGCGGCGGTTAGGGCGATCGTTAGGACAAGGGAACGGTAGGACGGCATCTCGGGAGTATAGCACTGCGGCGGCGGGGCTCAAGCCCGCCCTCCATCTGGCGTTATGCTGATGTAGTGAGTGAGAGACTCTACTACACTGATTCGTACTTGCGTAAGTTCCGCGCGCTTGTGACGGGGCGCTCCGCCGACGGGCGCCGCATCTACCTGGACCGCACCGCGTTCTATCCGGCGTCGGGCGGGCAGCCGCACGACACAGGCTCGATCGCGGGCGTGCCGGTGGTGGAGGTGGAAGACGAGGGCGAGCGCATCGCGCATGTGGTGGCGGCAGCGGTCGACGGGGACGAGGTGGACTGCCGCATCGACTGGGAGCGCCGCTTCGATCACATGCAGCAGCACAGCGGGCAACATCTGCTCTCGGCGGTCTTCGTGGAGCGGTTCGGCGTCGCGACCGTCAGCTTCCACCTGGGACAGGAGAGTTCCACGATCGACCTGGAAACCGGGACGCTCGATCCCGCGCGGGTGCTGGAAGCCGAGCGGCGCGCCAACCAGGTGGTCTGCGAGAACCGGCCGCTCGCGGTTTCCTTCGAGGATGCCGCCGAGACTCGCGACCTGCGCAAGCCATCCGAGCGCGCCGGCACGCTGCGCGTGGTTTCCATCGAGGGCCTAGACCGCAGCGCCTGCGGCGGCACGCACGTCGCGCGCACCGGAGAGATCGGGCCGATCCTGCTGCGCAAGCTGGAGCGCATCCGCAATACGACGCGCGTGGAGTTCCTGTGCGGCGGGCGGGCCGTGGGCCGTGCGCGCGCCGATTTCGACGCGCTCTCGCGCGTGGCGCAGATGGTCTCCGGATCGCTCGACGAGGCGCCGGGGCTGGTGGCTGCGCAGTTCGAGGCGGCCCGCAATGCCGACAAGCTGCGCCGCAAGCTGGAAGCGGACCTGGCGCAGTATCAGGGCAGGGAACTGTACTCCGCCACGGCGCCGGATGAAGCCGGCGTACGGCGGGTGCTGCGCCGCCAGCCGTCCGGCAATCTGGAGGATCTGCGGGCCATCGCGCAGAGCTTCACGGCGCAAGCGAAAGCCGTGTTCGTAGCCGCGCTGGACGAGCCGCCTGCCTTGCTGCTGGCCGTTTCGGCCGATAGCGGCGTGGATGCCGGCAAGGTGCTGAAGGCCGCCCTGACGCAGGCTGGCGGACGCGGCGGCGGCAATCAGCGAATGGCGCAAGGCAGTCTGCCCAGCCGCGAAGCTTTGGAGCAGGTGCTCGGCCAGATCAGAACATCTTGAGCCGCAGGAATTTCCGCGGATCTTCGCGAAACTCCTTCATGGTCGAATGGAGCTGCTGCAGCGCGCCGTTCAGCGACTCATAGGCCTGCGCGTTCGAGAGCATCTGCCCCATGGCGCCCTCGCCGGAGTTGAGTGCGTCCACGTTTTCGATCCAGGCAGCCACGCGCCGGTTCCATGCGATATACGCCGCGTCACTGGCGATCCACTCGCCGCCGGCGCCCTTGCCCGCATTTAGATCGGCCAGCGTATGGCGCACCTGCGCGAGCTGGTCGCGGATCCGATCGTATTGCGTGGTGTCGCGCAGGAGGCTGTTGGCCTGCAACTGTGCGAGCCGATCATCCAGTTGCCGCAGCGAGGCGCTCAGGTTGTCGTGCATGGTGGCGGTATACAAGGCTTGTCCCAAATCGGACTGCGATGCGGTGGCGGCGTGGAACTCCTTCTCCACCTTGATCACACCATCCACAAACTGGTCGTACAAGGTGGTGCTGACCACGAACTCGCCGAGGGGACCTTTACCGGCCTGGATGTCCTGGAGAATCTGGTCGATCTTCCGCAACTGCGCGTCGAACTGCCGCAGATCGATGTTCTGCATGAAGTTGGATGGCGGCGGAAAGCGCAATTCGCCGCCGGCCCGCACGGGTTGCGGGCTTCGCCCCATGTTGATGTCGATGTACTGGTCGCCCAGCAGGTTGGCGCTGTCGATGGTGGTTAGGGAGTCGTCGGGGATATAGGGCAGGAACTGCGCCTCAATCTTCAGGCGCACCTCCACCACGCGATGGGGATCCTTCGAACGGGAGAGCTGGACGGACGCAACCCTGCCGATTTTCACGCCGTTCAGCAGGACATCGGCGCCCGGTTCGAGTCCCGTGGAATCGGGAATGTGGATGGTGAGGTATGCCTTAGGCTGCAGCCACGTTCCGCCGCTCAGCAAAAAGACCAGCACCAATAGCACGGCAATGGCGGACACTGCCACGAGGACGATGCGGAGTTTCGCCCCCCGAAGCTTGTGGGGAGAAGGCATGCTTCTTTTCGATTGTAGCTGAAGAGCGGCCTGAGAGGCCGCTTGCAGGCCGGGGGCCTGCCCCACTACGGAGCGGATCCCAGATGCAGCGCGACGATCCCTCCGGTGAGCCTTTCGAACTCTACGGGGCCGAAGCCGGCGGCGCGCATCATCTCCGCCAATTCCTCCGGCGCGGGAAACTTGCGCACCGACTCTGGCAAGTACGTGTACGCGTCGCGCGATCCCGATAGAGCGCCACCGATCACGGGAAGCACGCGCCGCGAATAGAAGCTGTACAATGCACCGAATAGCGGATTGGGCGGCTGCGAGAATTCCAGGATGGCCGCCAGTCCACCACTGCGCAACACGCGCCGCATCTCCCGCAGGCCGGCTTCATAATTGGCCAGATTGCGGAAGCCGAATGCCACCGTAATCAGGTCGAGCGAAGCGTCTGCCAGGGGCAGGCGGAGGGCGTCGGCTTCGAACAATGGATTGCCCCCGAGCTTCGCACACGCGGCCACCAGCATGGGATGGCAAAAGTCGGAGCCCATCACCTTCGAGCCGGGCGCGCCGGCGGGCCGCCCGCGTTGGAGCGCGCGCACCAGATCGCCGGTGCCGCAGCAGATGTCCAGCACGCGCGCGGCGGGACGCGCCAGCACATCGTGAACGCGGGCCACCGCGTGCGCGCGCCAGTAGCGGTCGATGTTGAACGAGAGGAGATGGTTCGCCAGATCGTAGCGATGCGCCACGCGGCCGAACAT
>PMVV01000071.1 GCA_003166475.1 Bryobacterales bacterium
GTGCAAACAGTTCAGGTTGATGGTCGCGGAGTTGTGCATCACTTCCGCGTCGTGCTCGCCGGTGAAGATGTAACCGGCGCCGCCCATGTCCGCGGCCAGTTGGTAGACGACGTCGATTCCCCGGACCACATCGCGGACCAGCGACGGGTCGCGCAAGTCGCCCTGAATGAATTCATCGGCCGGCGGATCGGAGAACTCATGCCGCTTCAGGTCCACCGCGCGGACCCGGAATCCCTCGGCTTTGAGCCGCTTCACCAGGTGGCCGCCGATAAAGCCGCCGGCCCCATTCACCAGTACTCTCTTCATGTTCGCCTCCTCGACGATTCAATTGTTTGCGGCCAGAGCGGAGCGCGTCTGCGACTCGGCACAGGCCTCTACCAGCACGGCTTCAATGCGCGCGACGCACGTCTTGCGACTGCAGTTCCGCTCCAGGTACGCACGCCCTCGCCTGCCCATCTCGGCGAAAACCGCGCGCCGGTTCATGGCGTCGGTGAGCACAGTGGCCAGGCGGCCTGAATCGCCCGGGGGCACCCTGACTCCGCACTGCGCATCCATGACCAGGCGGCTCAGCTCGTTGCATGCGTCGGTGATCGCGACGATGGGCCGCGCCGCAGCCATTTGCTTGTAGATCTTCGACGGCACCGAAGCCAGTGTGGCCGCCGAATTCAATGTCACCAGCGTCACATCCGCCGCCGCTAACACTTCCCCATAGCGCGCGAAGGGTTGGAACGGATAGAACTTGACGTTGTCCAGCCCGGCGGATGCGGCTCTCTCCACCAGGGCCGGCTTTTGAACGCCGTCGCCCACGATGGCGAATCGAATCGGCAAGCCGCGCAAGCGCACCGCCGCGTCCAGTACCGGCAGGATGTCCGCGTTGTGTGTCAGCCCCCCCGAGTACATCACCAGCAGATCGTCATTGCGAGTCCCAGTCTCGCGCCGGAATGCATTGTCGGACGGACCGGGGACGATCTCGTCGGGGTCCGCCCAGTTGGGCACAATGTCTATCTTTGCGGGCGCAACACCTTTGCCCAGGAGGTTGTCGCGGAACCCTTCGGATATGACGACGATTCGTTCGGCCCGGCCGTAGATCCAACGTTCCATGCGCCGGAAAAGCGCCACGGCCGCAGGATTCGTCAGGTAGTTGAGAGCCACGGCGACGTCGGGATAGATGTCTTGCACGTTGACCACCAGCCGTGCGCCGGACGCCTTCGCGATCGCGCATGCCGAAACGCCCAACGGCAATGGGGGCAGGATGGCATAGACTACATCGACTTGGCGGCGCCATCGCATGTAGCCGGGTGCCGCGGAGAGGCAGAAGGCGCCGAAGGCGGCGAACCGGGCCCAAAACGATTTGGAGGATGTCGCGTGCGTGAAGGTTCGGATAACCTCAACACCATCGACCACCTCGCGACCGCAAAGCCGGTTGCGATATCCGTCGAAAAGCTCGCCCCGCGGGTAACTTGGAAACGATGTCACTACTGTTAGTTCATGACCGCGCCCCATTAGATCCCGAGCGAGTTGGGTCACCCAGATTCCCGCGCCGATGGACTCCGGATAGTAGTAGTTCGCTGTGATGAGAATGTTCACGATCTGAGTCCGTCGGGCCGCGCCGAAAGCTCCTGTTGCGCGCCTTGTTCCCGCGCGGCGATGAGTCTCTTTAGAGCGGAGTACAGCAGCGGAGCGACTCTCGGGCCGTAGAGCGACTGGACGATGGCATCCTGTTCCCGCAGGAGCCGCAAACGGGCCTCCTGGCTTGCCAACAGTTCCACCACCCGATCCGCGAAATCGCCCTGCCGTTCGCTGCGCACGAGCCCGGCAGCCCCAAACACGCTCTCGGTGCCGCCGCATTCCAAAAACAGCGCGGGCGTTCCGAATGAGACGGCTTGGCAGACTGGGGCGCCGAAGCCCTCGTGCCGCGACATCGATACATACAGCCACGCGGAGCGGAACAACTCCTGCAACTCGCTGTACCGCATAGAGATGGCATGCCATACGATGTCTTCCCTGGCCGGGCAGGAGTGCAGTTCCCGCTCAAAGGCGTCCGCGTACCGGCACCAGCGCTTGCGAGCACCCACCAGGACGAGGCGCGGCTTCGGCGACGAACTCTCCCACACGGAGCAGAACGTGCGAAGCAGTTCGATGACGTTCTTGTTGGGCGAAATCCTGCCGACGAACAGAAGCGTGGGTACATCGCTCTTCTGGCCCTTTGTCTGCTCCTCGAAAACCAAAGGCACGGTCTCTACCGTTTTGAAACCGATCTTGAGGAGTTCTTCCCGGTTAAACTCGCTTACCGCAAGCCAGGGCAGGTGCTTGGGCATCAAGCGCAGTTGAAACGCCGCCGCCAGCGCGCGGAAGGCCACCAGCGGCGACCATCGCCACACCTCGCGCGCCGGCGTTACATTATGATACACGAACACCGCGTCTGGCGAAAGGCACAACGGCCAGGCAAGCCAGTCGAAGCTCCCATAGTGGTAGAGCAGTACGCCTCTGCCATGACTGCGTGCGTCACGCCAAACCGCCAGCGACACCGAGCTTCCTTCTTGCAGACAGGGGTCCAAAGTCCGGTGCCAAACCTCGGCGTGCAGCCGGATCGCGTTATATTTGCTGCAGACGGCGGGAATTAGCGTGCGGACTACCATTGGTCACCTTTACTTGTACGCCATGCCACGCCCCATCCGGAGCCGACTGTCCAATTATAAGTAGAACGGACCCGCAACCCGTGCCGTATCTGTCGTCGCTCTCTATGCCGAGCTATTTGACAAGACCCACGTCGGCTGACTTCGCACGCCCTCGAGCTGAACCCCCGCCCCGGGGACCCGCTTGACGACGCGAAAAGGACGTAACGCAAAGACGAAACACAAAAGCGGCACGAGCCGTACCCAGCCGACTATTATGTTGATGAACTCACTTTCGAACTGCAGGAGGAGCATGATGAATACAATTGCCATTACAACCTGGCTGGCTGACGCTGGCTGATACAACCAGACACTCACCCGTGCCAGCATCCAACTGATGAGAAGGGCCGCAAAAGGAAAACCTAGAAAGCCGAAGTTGCCGTACACATCAGTGAGGAGGCAGGAGGGGTAATCAACGTACTTCAAGTCGGTGTACCGCAACATCAGATAACGCTTCGGGGAGGCCTGAAATGAATTCTTGTACTCGCTGACGCCCTCGCGGTCGAACATCTGCCAGGCGATGACATACGCTGGAATCCGCCAAGCCTCCCCAAGCGCGAGGAACTGGCCCTCGCTACCGAGGCGAATCCTCGCGATCAAGTCGATACCGTTAAGACGCATCCACACTTCCCTGTTCGGGTTCAGGTCCTCCTCAACCCGTTGCAACGGATTCAGCATACCGAGGGAAAAGGTGCCCTCGCGCGGGTAGAAGATGCGAAAGTTGGTCACCACAGCAAACGAGTAGTACCCAATTAGGGTGCCGGCAAGGACGTGCCACCACCGAACGCGCCACTTTGGCGGCAGCGCCCGGCCGCTGGCTAAAACGTGGGGCACACCTAACAACAGGGCGATCGTCATAAGGGAAAGCGACCTGCTGTTCGTCATTTGCCGCACAAAAAAGATGCCTATACATAGGAGGCACGAGATCTCGACTAGGAACCGGAAACGACGTTTTGTCACGGCCAATAGGATGAGCAGGAGTGAGCCAATCAGGTAACCACCCATTATGGCTGTTTTGTAAATTACGAATTCGGCCAGCGGCATGGCGCTCAAGCGCCGTAAGTTCTCCTCGTTGCCATACCACAGGTAGAACGTGTTTGAGGTGGTTGCAAGCAATATGAAGGTAACGCTGAGGATCAGTGAAAAGAGTGGAAACGCGGCCTCGCCTCGTGTCGTTGGGGCGATAGTAACTGTTGCTCTCTTCGCTGCGGGCCGCAGCTTTAGGTACAACCAGAGCAGCGGGAGTTCGAAGAGGAAGAGACACATCCCTTGAACCAAATCATAGTTAGCGCTCAGCTCCGTGGCAATCTGGGGCTTCGACAGAATTGGCGCAATATGCAGGTATAGGATCGCGCCGCAATAGGTCCAGAGAAAGAACAGGTCTCGGCCCAGGGACAGGCGCCTGCCCACGAGCAGGACGCCGGGCACTGCTAGGGCACCGAGGAGAAGGATGAGCGAGATCATTGGGCGTCCATTATTCTTGAGGGGCCGGACGATGGTACGGGCTGTCGCCAATAGGTTTGCCCGTCAATTCGCATCATTAGACGTGGAAGCAGCCTGGACTCGAACGATTGCACGTAAACCCGGCAGAAGACCCCTAGCAGGCGCTCAGGCCAGCCCGGACGAGCGGCGTTCCGGGTATGCGCGCGCCGCACGGTACCGCTGTTTGCCCAGATGCGGTAGCGATAGTGACTGCCGGAGAAGCGAACGGGCTTTGCCTCTTTCATGAGGTTGTAGACTTGCTCGTGGTCGCTGGGCCGGAGATCGGGATGAACGGGAAAGGGATGGCGCTTGAGCAAGACCATGGGATAGGCGGCATTCGGGTGGAGAATCACGGACTGTCGTTTATGAACTGCGTGAAAGTAGAAAGGAGGCTCCCGGCGAAACAGCCTCTCGCCCTGCTGGTTGATGAATACGATCGTGGTGTAAACGACGCATCGCGATTCGGGATACCGCCGCTCGGCGCGTTCCACCGCGCCGGCCACCGCCGCGAGGTACCCGTCGGGCCATTCGTCGTCCGCATTCAGGAACATCCCATACCTGCCGGTAGCTCTGGCAACGCCGGCGTTGTAGGCGTTCGCCACTCCAATATCGGAACGTACGTAATGGCATCGGGCGAAGGCGGCCAGCGTTTGATGGCGGGCAGCCACCAGTTGCATGGTTTCATCGGTGCAGTCGCCGTCGACGAAGACCAGTTCCACCGTGCCCGCCGGAAGGTCCGGAATGTTCCGCTCCAGCGAGTCGAGCGTAGTGGAGATGGTAGCCGCAGCGTTGCGAGCCGCAACGATGACGGTTACAAACGGAAGGTGTGAGTCGGTTAAAGGTTCCATCGGCGGCGTCTCTTGTCCTAGAAAGCTTTGAAATAGTGCCACTCCGGCTCCCAGCAATCGAGTTTCCGGAGTACGATCATGCGCGGCATCCGGCGCAACACCGGACCTACCATCCCGTCCCTGTGCTTGATGCACCGCAGGAGTTCCCGCACTGTGCGTGCCAGCGGCTGCGGACGGTAGCGCAGCATTTCATAGTGGCGGTTCGCGAGGATGAAACGCACTACCTTCTTTTTCGAGGGGAGATCCAAGTCGTGGATCGCAAGCAAACCGCCGGGAAGCAGAATCTTGTCGAGCAGAAAGAAGTCGACCAGCGTGTAGTCGAAATTGTGAAGGCCGTCGATAAAGGCGAGGCCGGCGTGGAAACCCTCCGCGAGAAGCTTCGGCGCCATCAGATGTGTCGGCCCTTCCAGCAGGCGGAAGTACGAGGTCAGGCCGAAACGTTCCAGTTGCGCGAGAGCGGCGCCTTCGTGCTGGGAACGCGGATCGGGATCGATGCCGACATGCAGTGCCCCCGTCGCGCCTGTGTTTTTCAGGGCCGCACAGATCGCGAGAGTGGACACTCCGAACGCCACCCCCGTCTCGACGGTCCGCCGAACCTCGTTTTCCTCGATGAGCGACGCGAGTTCCAGAGCTTCGGCCAGACTGATACCTCCCGTAATGGGTTTGTGGCTTCCATTCGGCAGCCGAACCGAACCGTCCGTCAATACTGTGTGGATGACTTCAAACAAATCCAACTGCGCGTTTGAAGAAGCGGCTGCCGTCACCTATACCTCCAAGCTTTCCAGCCGTTCCAGGAGTGGACGGATGGCGTTGTCGACCAAAAGCATCTCGTACGCGGGGCGATATCTATCCGGACCCGCGGTCCGCGAGCGCTCGATCAGACGATGGATCGCGCTCGCGACTTCCTCCGGAGTGGATGCCTGCTCGAAAGCGGGGTGGACGCCTTGCAGAAGCCGGCATGTCGGTGAATCGGGCCGGCCTATATAAAGGATGGGTTTGCACGCGCCCACGTAGTCGGCCACCTTGGACGGAAGATGAACGTTCTTGGGGAGGTCGCAGTCGATGACGCAAACGATGCCGGCCTCGGTGATTGCCCGTTTCGCAACACTCAGAGGTACGCTGTCTTCGAACGAAGCGAAGCTCGCATACCGGGTGCGTTCGATGCTGGCTCTGATGTCGGGATCGCAATACCCCAGCAGGCGCGTGCGAAGGTTCACGGCGGAACCGGCACGGAACCGGGCGATGCCCTCGAGCAGGACGTGGGGGCGCCGCGTGTAGTAAAGCGCTCCGCAGTGCAGCAGAGTAATCGTGTCGCCGGGTGGAGTGGCCGCCGGCGGGAACGGCCAGTCTCGACGATCGAAATAGTGGGGGACCACCAGGAGGCGCTCCGTGGGCTTCGAATCGCCTTTGAGAAACCCGAATGTCTCCTCCGCGGGCGCCCAGCAAACTGCCGCGGCCTCCACGCACCGGCAGGCGAGTCTCTGACAGCGGACGCGGCGCGCCCGCAATTTCATCATGTGCCGGTCCTCAACGCAGGGCACGGGGTCTGAAAAGTAAAAAGCCATCTTCCCGATTTGGGGCCGGCGCATGCGCAGCACGGCCTCGTGGCTGGCGAGAGGGGCGGAGATCGACAGGAGGAACCGGTACCGGTTCCGGTCGAGCACGGTTTTGAGTGTTCGCAGGAGTCCACCCAGGTGAAGATAGGTGTCGGTGGGCTTCAAGAAGCGGTACGTTTTGATCAGCAGGGGCAGCCGCGCGAGGCTCGAGTTGCCCACAAAATGGTACGTGTTCAGGTTCTTGGAGTGGACCGCCGTATCAGGCACGCTGGCGATGGCCGGCTCCAGGTGGGTTTCCCCGGCGCAGACTACGTCTACTGCGTTTCCTGCCGACAGGAGATACGACACAAGCGTTCGTACCTGGTGCGCCTGCGGATTTCCGCTCGGCGGGAAATACGGGGACACAATCAGAAAATCGCGCGTCTCTGTTTGCATGGAGTTGTGACAATGCGATCGATCCGGCGGTCTGCAGGGAAGCTGCGTCCCGTGGAGGACAATCGCGTAATTGCGATATAGGGTTCCATTAAGTAGCCTGCGAACGCGACAGGCGATGTTGAAGGTAGACAGCCTGCCAAACAGCGTGGGCGATATAGGCGCAAAGCATCGAGCCCGCCAAGCCGAGCGCGAGGTTCGTGGGGATGAAGCAGTAGCAGCAAACCAGGAACACTGCGGACCATAAACCATTGAACGCAAAACCGGCCCACACGGATCCTCCGCTGATTATGGCCGTACCCACGACGCCATTGACGCAGGCTATTACCGAGGTAATGGCTGACAGAACCAGCACGGGCCACCCCTGCTGGAAGCTGCGCCCGTACAGCCGCATGATCTCCGGGGCGCCCAGCGCAACCGGCACAGCAAGAGCCGTAGCGGCGGCAGCGGTGAGGATCAAGTTCCACCGAAGAGCCTTCCCGTACCGGGACGCATCCCGCTCCCCGTGCAGGTTTGACAAAAGTGGGAGCGCAAACTGCGCCAGGATACCCGGTATGAACCCGATGGCGGTCCGCCATTGGCCCGCGGCACTGAACACGCCCATCTCGGCGTACCCGCCCGGCCGATTCACAAGCATGGTGTTCGCCGCCCATGTTACAGGACCGCTGATGGCTCCGCAGAGGAAGGCTGGCGTTGAGAAGGTCCAGAGAACCCGCCGCTCCCACCAGGCACTGGAGAACCGCGGGCGAATTCCAAGAGACGCGCAGTGCTGTCGCAATGAGAATTGGCTCAAGAGACACGTGACGGCCGCTGCGACAGCCAATGCCCAAACTGCGCCCGGCAGCCGCCACAGAAGCACAAAGCCCACGGTTATGGGAAATGTTACGAGTCCGCGGGCCAGGTTGATCCTTGCAATGCTCCGGAACGCCTCGAAGCCGGAAAGGGCGCCAGTCTGGGCTCCGTTGATCGCATTGAAGAACAAAACCACACTGGCGATACGCAGTTCGCCCGCCAACGCTGGCGCGTTAAGTGTTTTTGCGGCAAGCAGGGGGGCATACGCCACCAAGCCGAGAGCGAGCAGTCCCCCTGCTGCGATCGCGACAGCGCAGCCCAGCGCGATGATGCGCCCAGCGCGTGCTGGATCGCGGGTCCGCAGTTCCGCCACGTACTTCGTCGCCGTAACGCCGAGCCCCAGGCCGGCGAGGATGCCGAGCATGCCCACAGTGCTCTGGATCATGCCGTACTCGCCGAACCGCTCGCGGCCCAGCAGCCTGGCCGTGACCACGGATGCGGCCAGATTCGAGCCTTGCGATATGAACGCCCCAATGAGGGACCACACAGCGCCCCTGGCGAAGCGTCCGCGCAGGGAGTCCGCCCCCCACAACTCGCTGCTCGCCTTGGTAACGCCGTTCCACGATCTGATCTCAGCAGGTATCAAGAGCAGTTTCCCGCCTCTGAGTTTCCATTCGAATCGTGGCCCCGGCCGAATCATTGTTGAACCAAGGTTTTGCGAGAATAGCGAACAGGTGGTAGCTTCCGCGAATCCGCGGCCGCCGGCACTCGCGTGCGACATGACTGGCTTGGGAAATCCACGGCGCCCAGCGTTTGATGCAGGACTTGGCCGCACTTGCCACGGCCTTGCCGGAGGCGCTGTGGTTCTTCGCGGGGAGCCTGTCGATGCCGCTCAATCCCGCGTATCCGGTCGTCTCCAGATGGTCGATGTGCAGTCCCAACCTGCCAGCGAGAACCTGGATCGTTCTGGGCGAAAAGTATTGCAGGTGCTCCAGGTCCACCCGGAAACCCACCCAACGCTCCGCCGTGGCTGCCTCCTGGCCGGCGCCGCCGCCGTTCGGGGTCCAAATCGCCAGCCGCCCGCCGCCCTTGAGCAAACTGGCGGCGCGGCAAAGCAGTGCGAAGGGTTCCACTGGGTGCTCCACCAAATCGTTCATGACGATCGCGTCCGGCGGATCGAAGTCCCAACGAGCCTCCGCCAGCTCACCTCGAACCACAGGGATGTGGAGTGCCCGCTCCAGAAAATCGCAGGCCTCGCCGGATATTTCGTTGGCAACTACCTGGGCGCCCGCGCGACGAACCGCTGCCAGGAAATCACCCCTTCCCGCGCCAACTTCGAGAATCACTTTGCCCTTGAGTGCTCCTAGCAACGCCGTGAGCCGTTGGAGTTTTAGGTCGACACGCAGGGCAGTCTCCGCTCCGCCCCAGACCGCCCGCGCGCCATGGGCGTCCAGTCGCGTGGGACGATAGTCGAACCAGTAGCCCTGGTAGATGGCATGGATTTCGGCCTCGGACGGAATCCCGCACACGTACCAAAGAGCGCAATCCGGGCAGTAGCTCACGGGAAGTCCATCGGGCCTCCTCAACATCGGCGGGTCTCGGCGCCCGCAAATCGGACATGCGCGGACCCGTAGAGCCTGAGTGTCCCACTTCGGAACCCGCGCATCCAGCCTGGGGAGGTTCGGAACAGCGCTAAGATCCGCGATCTTCAGAGACGATTCCTGTGGCATCGAATCCCGCCGTTGTCGGTGCTTCCGCCCGGTTATCCGCTCCGCGCTTTCAATCGCTCTCCGCCGTCTTGTAGTATCGATAATACTTCCCGTAATACCCGTAATACCGATAGCTGTCGCTCATCGTGCTGGTCACTGAGTTCAGCACCAACCCGACCACATTGGCGCGCACGCGCTGCAAGGTACTGAGCGCCGACCCCACCGTCTTGCGATTGGTCTCGCCGGCCTTGGCAACCATCACCACGCCGTCCACCGCGGCCGCCATTTGCAGCGGCTCGGGGAAGCCCAGTACCGGCGGCGAATCCACCACGATCAGGTCGTAGTCGTGCGCGGCATCTTCCAGGATTTCGGGCAGCCTCCGCCCGATCAGGTCGGCGGCCCGGCGGCTGGAATACCCGGTGGGCAGGATATCCAAATCCTCGAGTTCCACCAGCTTCACCAGCTTCTCGCGCCATTGCATCCCGTTCTGCAGAACGGCGGCCAGGCCCGTTTCCGGATTGATCCCCAGCTTGGTGTGGACCCCGGGACGGCGCAGGTCGCAGTCGATCAGCAGAGTCTTGTGCTTCTGCTGGGCGTGGGCGATGGCCAAGTGTACCGCCGTGGTGGTCTTGCCTTCCGACGGCGTGGCGCTGGTGATCATGAGCGANNGCCGCGGCGCCAGGTCTTCACCATCGGCAGGCTGCCCAGCACGTCCGCCTGGAAAAGCGTGCGCACCTGTTCGGGATCGCGCACCGAGCTGTCCAGCAAATCGGTCAGGACCGCGAACCCCACCGCCAGCAAAGTGGAAAACAGGAAGGCCAATAGCACGTTCAGCTTCAGGTTCGGAAACACCGGCTTGATGGCGGCGCGCGCCGGATCGGCTATGCGGATGGAACTGTTCTGGAATCCGGCGTTGATGCCGGCTTCTTTTATCTTGCGCACCAATTCCTCGTAAAGCGACTTGTCCGCGTCGGCTTCCCGCTTCAAGGACTGGTATTCGAAACTGCGCGCGTTCAGCCGGTCGAACTCCGCCTTGGTCTCGGCCACGGCCTTCCGCAGCATGGCCTCGCGGTTCATCGATTCGTGGTACTCCACTTCCACCCTCTGCGCCGCGTTCTTGGTGCTTTGCTGCAACTGGCGCTCGATCTCCTCCACTTGCACCGCCGCCTTGCGGAACTCGGGATGGTTGGGGCCGAAGTGCGTCCTGGTGTCGGCGAACTTCTGGCGCGCTTCGTCCAGTTTGGCGGAAAGCGTCTTCAGGTTCTCGCCTTGCGTGGAGACTTGGGCGGCTTCCAGCGATCCGCTTTGTACCGATTTCCACGCGGATTCCTTGCGCACGCGGTCGGTCTGCGCGTTGGTGTACTCGGTGTTGAGCTGCAGCAGCCGCGCGGAGAGGATGCTGGTCTTCTCCTCCGGATTGATTACGTTCAATTCGCGCTCGAACTGCGCCAGGGCCGCCGACGATCGCTCCATCTTGGCTTTCAATTCCTCGAGCTGTTTTTCCATGAAGTCCGCCAGGGACGCGGAGGAGCGGAACCGGATGCTATAGGTGTGCTCCACATAGGAGCGCGCCACCGCGTTGGCCACGTCGGCGGCCAGGCGCGGCTGCGGCGAGCGATAGCTGATCAGCAACAGGTAAGTGTTGGGTGGGCGTGTCACCTTCAGCTTCCCGAGCAGGATGGGAGCGTCGTCCTCGGCCTCGGAAGACTTCTCGGGCGTGACGTCGGATGCGTCTCTTTCAAGGTCGAGCAGATGATACTGCTGCGCCACGGGCCGCAGCACCGAGTCCGACTGAATCAGCTTCACCTGGGTCGCCAGAAACTGGTCGGCGTCGTTCAGCGGCGCGCGTCCGGCGTCCTGGCCGATGATGGCCGACGGCATCTGACGGTCGATATCCACCGTGACCGTGGATTCGTAAATCGGCGTCAGCCGGGCGGAGACGATCAGCGTGGCCGTCACGCACGCGAGCACGAAGATCCCGATCTTCCAGCGGTGCCGGCGGAGGATCCAAAGATAGTGCGCCAGGGGCACGGCGGCCTGCTCCGGCGGTTCGACGTCGTAGCCGTACCAGCTTGGCTGCAGGGCTTGATTGGGAGCGGGGAGAGCTTTGGGTTCGGTCATAGGATTCGCCATTGATTCTCGCGGCACGCAAACATGGACTCAATGCACGGTGTAAATGAGCGCCGTACCAGCGCCCGCGCCGAAGGCCATCACCTTTTCCAGGGCCCCCAGGGTCATACGGCGGCCCTTGTTATCGGGCACGTAAAGGATATCGTTGGCCAGCAAGGGCGCGTCCGGAGCCTTGCGCTCCATGATCTTGCCCAGCGGGATCTGGATCTCGTTCTTGCTGCCGTTGGCTTCGCGGCGGTAGATGTAGGCGTCCTTGGAGGCGTAGGGCATGAGCCCTTCAGACAGCGCCAGCATCTTCAGAACGGTCGATTCCACGCCGTCCTGCACGGCGAAAGCGCCCGGCTTCTTGACGTTGCCGATTACGTAAACCCGGCCGGCTTCCGGCACGCGGATCTCCTCGCCGCCAATCAACGATATGTTCAGCGTGGGATCCGCGGCGTCGATCAGGCCCTTCACCAGAATGCGCTGCACCAGCGCGGTGACGGAGCCATCCGGGCTGGACTGGGCGCGGCTGACCAGGATTTCCGAACCCGCTTCCGGAGCCAGTCCGCCGGCCCTGGTGAGCGCTTCCAGCAAGGTCACCGGGCCCGACGCCTGGAACGTCAGCGGCTGCTTTACCGCGCCCGCCACGGAGATGGGACGGCTGTTGTATTCGGCGATAGTCACGGTGACGAAGGGGTCCACGATGAGTCCCTCGGCCACCAGCGCCGACGCAATCGCCGTCTCCAACTCGCCCGGCATCAGGCCCTCGGCCTTGATGCGCCGCTTCAGCATGGGCAGCCGCACCAGCCCATCCGCGCCCACGCGCACCGTGCGCGTCAACTCCGGTACGTCGTACACCGAGACCGCCACCAGGTCGTTGGCGCCGATGCGCTGCGCCGGCAAATTGGCCGTGGCCAGCTCCGCCGCGGGGCGCACCTGTGCCCAAGCCGCCGGCACCACGGCCAACCAGAGAAGGCAGGACAAGCTTCCCAGCCGGTCCTTAAGACTGTTGCTTGACTTGTTCATGAATCACTCCTTGAAGCAGGTTGTTGAGTTGGAATTGCATCGTCGCTATCTGCTGTTCGAGCGAAGCGAAACGGCGGGACAGGTGGCCGCCAACGGCCTCCGCATCCAGGCGTTCCAGAACCTCGGAGCGGGTGAAATCGGAGAGGTTCCGCGCCCCGGCCCGGATGCAGGCATCCTGTAGCGAGCGATACTCGTCCTGGCTGAGCCGGAATACTACGATCCGATTTCTGGGCTTACTGGTCATCGCCAAACACTGAATCGGTCTGGTGGCAGTCTTCGGCTTGAGTGTCAGTCCCGCCTCGGAACCGAAGCCTTTGCCTGGTTGGTGAGATACACATACGCCATACTGGCGTGCTCCGCGCCCTTCACCGCGCGGATCATGTCGCGGTCTATTTCCACGGCCACCGCGCGCCGCAACAGTTCCACGGAAACTACCACGCGGAGCGCATCCTTTTCGCGGATCAGAACGCCCTCCAGTCCGGCCAGCGCGCCCCACTCGATGCGCGCTCTCTGTCCCACACGCACGTAGGGCCACGGCTGCGACGGCAGCCCCGACGCCTGAATGGTGCGGATGCGCGAAATCTCGTCGTCGGCCACCGGCGCGGGCGCGTCGGAAAAGCTCACCACCGACGTTACCCCGGGAGTATTCAGCACCGGGAGCCGGCTCGCATAGGCGAAACGGCAGAACACATAGCCGGGGAACAGCGGCAGATCCACCGACTGGATACGGTCCGTCCACTGGCGCCGTGTCCGGTAAAGCGGCACGAACGACTCCAGCCCCTTGGCGCGCAGGTTCTCCGCGGCAGCCTTCTCGTGCCGCGGCTTCGACGTCAATGCGAACCACGCTCGTGTCTCAGTCATAAGATAAAGCTATCGCTGTCTCAGTCCCATTCGGGACTAACTGGAAAACCAGTTGAAATGTTTTCAGCATACAGATGGTAAACATCGCGGCTACTTTTTCTCTCATTTAATTTTCCCGATCTTGTAACTTGTCTCACTGACTCAGTTCAATGTATTACAACTGCTCAGAATTCGTGGGGCAGGCTCTCAGCCTGCGGCGGCCTCTCAGGCCGCCCCTTTGGTTGCGGCTATGCTGCTCTGTGGGGCAGGCCCGTGGCCTGCAGCGGCCTCCCAGGCCGCTTGATGACCTGCGTTAAAAGAAGACTCAGAAACACTAGGTGTCATTCTGCGTCTCAAGCGGGCGGGCGTCAGCCAGCCCGCCCGCCGGAACACAAAACAGGCGCATGAACGCCGCGGAGAGATCGCCGGGTCACCCGCAGAGAGATCGCCGGGTCACCCGCAGAGAGATCGCCGGGTCACCGGCGGAGAGATCGCCGCGTCCCCGGCCGAACGAAGCCCCCCTACCTGCTGGTGCTTGGCTGGCTACTGCCCTGCCCAGGCAGCGCATCCGCGGCCGCCAGCCCGCCAATCGTGCCCGCCGCGGCGACTCCGCCCACGATGGCCACGATGGCGCCTGTCGAGAGTCCTCCAGCCGTCGCGCCCGCAGCGGCCCCGCCTCCTGCCGCCCCGCCTCCTGCCGCCGCCGCCGCTTCGCGTTTGTTCCTTGTCAGGCGCTTGATACTGGTCACGTCAACTAGCTGCGAAGCCCCCGGCACCGTGGGCGCCGCGGCATCCACCGTCCCGGTAATCTCCACCAGATTCCCGACCTCGGCTTCCAAGCCGGTGCCCTGAACCTGCATCGTGACGTTGGTGACCCGGTCAACCACGATGAACTGGCCGTCCTTGAGCGCCAGAATGCCCGAAACCTTGGTCACCGTGGTAGCGCTGCCTTCCTGCGGTTCAAACAACATTTCGCGGCCGCTAGTCAGTCTGGCGATCAGCACGCCGTCGCTGTTGCTCACGTGTACGGCGCCCTCGCGGACTGCCACCACCACGCGGTTCGGCCCGGTCAACTGCACCCGCGCCGTGGCGCCCGGCTTATCCGCCTCAACCCGCAAACCGGCCGCCTCGATGCGATACTTGGTGGACTCCAACTGCCCGATCCCTTTCTCCAAAACCAGCCGCGATGCAAAAACGCGGGCGCGCGTCTCCGCCGCCAGCCGCAGACTAACACCGTTGTTGAGCTGCAGTTGCGACGACGAAACGTTGGTTTCAATCACATTGCCATCGAAGAGCGTGGCGCTTCCCCGTACACTCGATTGGTCCAATTGGAAGCTTCCGTTGGCCACCACCAGGCCGATGGCAGTGCTGGCGGCGAAGCACGCCGCTAGAACACAGAGCGACAAGAGGCCGAGCAGAGCCCGGCGGGCGAATATGGACATACAAACAAATCTCCTTTCGGATCAGGTGCGCCCGCCGCCAAGATAATCTCCGGCAAATTTACTCCCCGCCCGCCACTTGTAGTAGCATCGGGGTTGGTCGATATCCATAGCCATATCTTGTCCGGCCTGGACGATGGCGCCGCAACCCTCGAAGATTCCATCGCCATGCTGCGCCTGGCCGCCGAATCCGGGACCACCGACATCGTCGCCACGCCCCACGCCAACACCGAGTTCAGCTTCGACCCCGGTCTGATCGGCCAGAAAATCGCCGAACTGCAAGACGCCGCCGGCCCCCTCCCCCGCATCCACCGCGGCTGCGACTTCCATCTCACCCTCGAGAACATTCAGGACGCGCTGGCCCATCCCCCCAAGTACGCCATCAATCACCTCTGCTATCTCCTGGTCGAATTCTCCGACCTGCTCATCCCTCGCACCACCCAGGAGATCTTCGATCGCCTCCAGGGGGCCGGCCTCACTCCCATCGTCACCCACCCCGAGCGCAACGCCCTCCTGCATACCCGTCTCGATCAGTTGCAATCCTGGGTCGAAAACGGCGCGCTCGTGCAAGTTACCGCGGGATCTTTGCTGGGCGTCTTCGGACGCACCGCCAAGTCCATCGCCACCCAGTTGATGAACCGTAACCTGGTGCACTTCATCGCCAGCGACGCCCATGACACCCGTCATCGCACGCCGGTCCTCCGCGACGCCTATGAATACGTAGAGAAGGCTTGGAACCCCAGTCTGGCCAAGTTGCTCTTCATCACCGCGCCCCAGGCCGTCATCGTCGGTGAAGAAATCAAGCTGCTCGATCCCGCGCCCGTCCCCGCCAACAAAAAATGGTATCGATTCGGTTTTTGAGCGTCTAACCCTTATGCCAAAACGATTGCTCCCGCTGGTGCTGACGCTCGTCTCGCTCTGCGGCCTTTTAGCGGCCCAAGCTCCGCAGGCTCCGGACACGCCCGCCGGCCGTCAATTCGCGCATTGGCTCGAGGTCTTCAACCGCGGTCAGCGCGATGAGATCCAGAAGTTCCTCAAGGAAAACGATCCGGAAGCCCGCATCGACAATCAAATGGAATTCCGGCGCATGACCGGCGGTTTCGAGTTCAAGAAGATCGAAGAGTCCACACCCAATAGGCTGATTGGCATCGTCAAGGAGCGCGATTCCGAGAACCTCGCCCGCTTTACCCTGGAGGTCGATCCCGCCCCTCCGCACCAGTTCAAGGGATTCGGCCTCCGGCTCATCCCTTCATCGTCCGGCTCTCCCGCCCCGGCCCGGCTGAGTGAGTCCGAAGCCATCGCCGCGCTACAGGCCGAGATCCAAGAGCGCACCGCCAAAGACAGCTTCGCCGGAGCCGTGATGATCGCCAAAGGGCACAAGCTGGTCTTCTCCGGCGCCTACGGACTGGCCGACCGCGAGCATCGCATCCCCAACCGGCTGGATACCCGCTTTCGCATCGGCTCCATGAATAAGATGTTCACCGCCACCGCCGTGCTCCAACTCGCCGAGGCCGGCAAATTGAAGCTGACAGATCCCCTCGGGAAGTATCTGACCGATTACCCCAACAAAGAGACGGCCGCCAAAGTGACTGTCCATCATCTGCTCACCCACACCGGCGGCACCGGCGATATCTTCGGTCCCGATTTTGAAAAGAATCGGCTGACGCTGCGCACACTGGCGAGTTACGTCGCGCTCTATGGCGGGCGCGCTCCGGAATTCGAGCCCGGCGCGCAGTTCGCTTACAGCAACTACGGATTCATTCTCCTGGGCGTGTTAGTGGAAAAAGTATCCGGCGGCAGTTACTACGATTACGCTACGGAACATATCTTCCATCCGGCGGGCATGACCCGCACCGATTCGCTTCAGGAAGAAGAAAAAGTGGAGGGCCGCTCCATCGGTTACATCCACCAGGAGGGCCAATGGCGGCCCAATAACGATACTCTTCCGGTGCGCGGCACCTCCGCCGGAGGGGGCTACTCGACCGTCGCCGACCTGGCAAGCTTCGCCAACGCCGTAATGGAACACAAACTCCTCAACGCCGAATACACCGCACTGCTGACCACGGGCAAAGTCGAACGCGACCCCGGCGTGAAATACGCCTACGGATTCTCCGATTCCACCGCCGGCGGCGTGCGTTGGGTGGGCCACGGCGGCGGCGCGCCCGGCATGAATGGCGAATTGAAGTTCGCGCCCGATTCCGGCTACATCATTGCCGTCCTCGCGAATCTGGACCCACCCGCCGCCACCCGCATCGCGGATTTCATCGCCGCGCGCCTGCCTTAGGAGGGCGGGCTTTAGCCCGCG
>PMVV01000235.1 GCA_003166475.1 Bryobacterales bacterium
GAGAGGTAGCGCTCGCCGGAATCTGGCAGGATGGCCACGATAGTCTTGCCCGCAAATTCCTCCTCGCTGGCCAGCCGGATCGCAACCGCCGCCGCGGCTCCGCAGGAGATCCCCGACAGGATGCCCTCCTCCAGCGCCAGCCGCCGTCCGAATTCGATGGCTTCCTCGTTGCTCACCCGTTCAATCCTGTCCACCAGCGACAAATCGAGAATCTTCGGCACAAAGCCCGCGCCGATCCCCTGGATCTTATGGCTCGCCGGCTGCAGCGGCAGACCGGCCCGCTGCTGCGTCAACACCGGGCTGGCGGCGGGTTCCACGGCCACCGACACGATAGGTTTGCCCTTGGTCTTCTTGATGAACCGGGAGACGCCGGTGATGGTCCCGCCCGTGCCGACCCCCGCCACCAGCACGTCGATACCGCCATCGGTATCCTCCCAAATTTCCGGGCCGGTGGTCGCCTCGTGGATGGCGGGGTTGGCCGGGTTCTCAAACTGTTGCGGAAGAAAATAGTGTTGCGGGTCCGATTCGGCAATCTCGATCGCCTTCCGTATGGCTCCGGCCATCCCTCCCGGACCGGGGGTCAGAACCAGTTTGGCGCCAAAGGCCGCCAGCACGCGCCGGCGCTCGATGGACATGGTTTCAGGCATGGTGAGTGTCAGCGAGTAGCCCCGCGAGGCCGCCACGAATGCCAGGGCGATCCCCGTGTTCCCGCTGGTAGGCTCCACGATTTCGATGCCAGGTTTCAGAACGCCTCGTTTTTCGGCGTCCCAGATCATAGATGCCCCAATGCGGCATTTGACGGAATACGACGGGTTGCGTCCTTCGATCTTCGCCAGCACGGTGGCCTTCAGTCCCGCCGCCATGCGGTTAAGCCGCACCAATGGCGTCTTGCCAATGCTCAGAGAATTGTCTTGATAGATCTTCGACATAGACCTCCATGTTAGCGCGCCCCTCGCAGCGCTAGAATAACAGACACTATGCCCTTACTCGATCGAGTGCAGAAAGACATGGTGTTGGCCATGAAAGCCCGCGACGAAGCCCGCCTGAGCACGCTGCGGATGATGAAGACCGCGCTGAAGAAACACGAAGTCGACGCCATGAAGCCGCTGGACGAGGCGGCCGAAATGCAGATCCTCAAGTCGCTGGTGAAGCAGCGCACCGAGTCCGCCGACATGTTCCGCAAAGGCGGGCGCGAGGAATTGGCCGCCAAAGAAGAGGCCGAGCGAAAGCTGATAGAATCCTACCTTCCAGCCGCCGCCGGCGAAGCCGAGATCGAAGCTGCCATCGCTGCCGCCCTGGCCGAGACCGGCGTGACGTCTTTGAAGCAAATGGGTATCGTAATGAAGGCCGCGCAGGCCAAGCTGGCCGGCAAGACCGTGGATGGAAAAGCTCTGAGCGAGAAAGTGAGGTCGCGACTCCAATGACGCCCCCCCCGACGGAAAAGAAACACCGGTCCTATGTGCCGGATAAGACCAACATGCGCGAGTTCACCTTCCGCGCCGTGCTCTTGGGCCTGGTGCTGACAGCCGTTCTGGGCGCAGCCAACGCCTACCTGGGCTTGAAGGCGGGCATGACCATCGCCGCCACCTATCCGGCCGCGGTGATCGGCATGGCGCTGCTGAAGCTGATGAAGGGATCGCTGCTCGAAGAGAACATCGCGCGAACCATCGGGTCGATCGGCGAATCCGTCGCGGCGGGCGCGGTCTTCACCCTCCCTGCATTTGTTTTGTCCGGCGCCTGGAAAACATTCGACTCGCCGGAAGCCTACTGGAAGTCGGCCGTGCTGATGTTCGTGGGCGGCATCCTCGGCATCCTTTTTGTGACGCTGCTGCGCCGCGTGATGGTGGAGGACCCCGAACTCCCCTTCCCCGAATCGGTGGCCGCGTCCGAGATTCATAAGGCGGGCCAGCAAGGCAGCAAAGCCGCCGGACTGCTGTTCAAGGCGATGGGCTTCGGCGCAGGCCTGTATTTCCTGGGCGCCATGAACCTTTACTCGCAGAGCCGCGAGTTCATCCTGCGTATCGGCACCATCGGCCAGACGAAAGTGCGGCTGGGCGCCGCCGACACAGCCACGGCGCTGGGAGCGGGCGGCATCACCAGCGTTGCCGGACCCGCCGTAAGCCCGGCTTACCTGGGAGTCGGCTTCATCATCGGACCGCGCCTGGCGGCCCTGAACTTCTCGGGCGGCGTGATCGCCTGGGGACTGCTGGTGCCGCTGCTCACTTATTTCCTGGGGCCTCAACTCAGGGCCACGCTGCCGCCGGGCGCCACGGATGCGGCTTGGGGGTTGGGCGGTGTGGCGGGCGCGCTGTGGAGATTCATCGTGCGGCCGATTGCCGTCGGCGGCATGCTGGTGGGCGCCTGCTACACGCTGTTCCGGATGCGCACCAGCCTGGGGATCGGCATCCGGCGTGCGATCTCCGATCTGAAGAAGTCCAGCGCCCAGACCGAGTCCACGCTGCGCACCGAGCGCGACCTGAGCGCCAAAGTGGTGTTCGCGGGACTCGGCGTAACGTTCCTCTGTATGATCGCGCTCTACTTCTACTTCACCGGCGTGCTGTCCGGAGCGATCGTGGCGGCCGTGGTCATGCTCATTTTGGGATTCTTCTTCGCGGCGGTGTCCGGCAACTTGGTGGGCATGATCGGCTCTTCGAATAACCCCATCTCGGGGCTGACTCTTTGCACTCTGATCGTGGCCGCCCTGCTGATGGTCTCGATCGGCGTCTCCGGCGTCTCCGGCGTGGCCGCGGTGCTGGGCGTAGCGGCGGTGGTGTGCGTTTCTTCGGCCGTCGCCGGCGAGATGCTGCAGGACCTGAAGGTCGGCCACATCCTGGGTGGCACGCCCAAGCTGATGCAGATCGGCGACGTTCTGGGCATCATCGTCGCCAGCGCGGTGCTGTATTTTCCGCTGCTGTGGCTGCACATGGCCAACATCAAGAGCGGCGGCATAGGCTTCGGCGACCCCAAGCTATCGGCGCCGCAGGCGGGCCTGATGGCCGCGCTGGCGCAGGGCATCGTGGGCGGCCACATGGCCTGGCCGCTGGTCATCGTCGGAATTTTCATGGGCCTCGCGCTGATCATGGTGCAGGTCAAGAGTCCCATGTTGTTCGCCGTCGGCATGTATCTGCCGCTCGAAACGACTTTCGCCATTTTTGTCGGCGGCGTCATCCGCTGGATCACGGACAAGCTGCGCGACCGCCGCGGCTTCAACGATGCGCAGAAGGCGCGCGTGGAGAATGCCGGGGTGCTGGTGGCGTCGGGCCTGATCGCCGGCGAAGCGCTCATGGGGCTGCTGATCGCGTTGTTCGTGCTGCGGGAGATCCACCTGCCGCAGATATTCAAGGACAACCCGCCCGTGCTGCTAGGCTTCGCCGTGCTGGCGCTGCTGGCAATCTATATGGTCCAGATCCCGCTGCGGAATGCGGGCCATCCGGACGAGCCCGCGCCGCCTACGGCGATTATGTAGGGGCGATCAACCCACGAGGTGATCGTAATCGCCGTGGCTTCCGATCCAAAACCACAGCACGCCGTCCGGAGCATCGACACCGACGGCGCGGTGATGCAGGCCAACACGCACGGACCAATATCTGCCGACCTTTTTGAAGCGAAGAGACGGATGCCGTGGATCGTTCTTAAGAAGCGCAAAAGCTCCGTCGGCGAGCTTCCTTACGGGCGCACCCAAAGTCGCGTAACAGGCCCAGAAGGCCGGAGAGGCGCGGTGGGTCAAAGCTTCGTAGACCGGCCTGCGGTGTGATCGCGGAGAGCCAGCTCCGCCATGCCGTCGAGCTTGCCCGCAACAGCGTCAGTTTCGAACTGCCGGTCCCACGCCTCGGCGTCGAAGCCCGCGAACCACTCGCGAAATGCGGCGAGTTCCTCGGGGTGGAGATCCTTAACTTGCCCTTCAATTTGTTCAACTCGGCTCATAAAGGTTTCTTTTACTATATCAAGCGCCAGCTCAGGTGGAGGATCTCAACAAGCCGGTGCCGACGCTCCGCGCCAAACTGCCTCGCCGCCATGCCAAAGGCTCCTTGCGGGGCTTGGCATCGACGACGCCGACGGGCCGTGCGCTCCTTGGTAAACTGGATTCGGGGACACACTTGTGCCGCCGGTTTCGCTGAGCGATTTTCCAGCGCATTTTGACGGAGCAATGCCGCTGTTCACGGCCGAGGGATGCCTTCCGCCCGGCGATTTCCTGCCCTCTCAATTGGAGTTCGAGACGAGATTCGTGGACACTGGCGATCGTGTGCAGCGAGCAGCTATACCACTGCCAAGCCCTCTCCAGGAGATATTGACATCGCCGTTGAAGTGCCGCTGCCCGACGGTGGAGTGCTCGGAACGCTGGCGCCCGACCATCCGATTGTGAAACTTCTAATGGGGCCGCTAATGAAGCCGGTCTTCTCTTGCGACGCCTACCCGATTTACGCCTTGCCGAAGAGCGATCCGCTTTACGCTTCCGTTACGGTCCGGGCGATCGAATACTGGACGAAGTGGTTTGGCCGCAGCCGGACAGGCGCCGCGAAGGGGCGCGTGTGGGCAACTACGGGCGAGGGACGCATATGACTGCCGAAGCTGGCCTGAGGGATCCCTCAGTCACAAGAGAGGAACTGCGGGACTTATTGAACTACCTCAACGGCTTACCGGAGGAGATCAGGCCGACGGGCGCTTTCGCAGCCTACGAACAACGCGTCGGCGAGCTAAGCAGGGAACTCGTTCTCAACGATATTCGGCTGTTCACGTTTCATCTTCCCAACGAGGATCTGTGTGAGCCCGCCACGACCGGCACGAACGAATACGTTCAGATGTGTGAGAGGCTTTCCAAGGTGACTCATCGGTATGAGCACGCCGCGGCACAGAGCCTGAAGGCGAGCCATGCGTTTCAGTGGGGAATGGTCGCGGCGGCTGTTTGCACCGTGCTGTCAGCCTTAACGATGCATCCCCTGGTGGTGCCACTTGGCATTGTGACTGCCCTCGCAGGCATCTACGTGTTCTGGCTTGCGGGCCGGGCGAGGAAGCACGAGCAGGCAGCCACTCGTCTTTCGGTTCTGCGCGAACAGATCTCTCACACGTTTGGCCCTGCTGGCGAAGTGCTTGGACCTTCCGAGTACTATCCCGCGAGCACGAAGCGGATCGAGTCGCTGCTCGATGAAATGAAGGCAACCGTCGGCAACGGGCACGCCATCTAAATTCCGTAAGATTCCAGTTGCCGCAGGGCCCTGAGCTTCAAGATGGCGATGTCATCCGCCGCGTTGATGGCCGCCTCATATTCCGCGCGCTCGTCATCGCTCAGTGTTCCCTCGTTGGCCTTCTCACCAAGGAGGTCGAGCCTCGCTTGCACTGCGGGATCGATACGGAACGCCAGGATGCGCCTGGCCGATTCAGCGTCCATGCAGCCCTGTCACTTGCGCGCCAGAATCTCCTTCACCCTGACCCATGCCTCCGTGCGCGCCTTGGCATTCCCCTCGCTGGCATCGGGAGCCTCGCCCGCGCGCATGAAGCCGTGGCCGGCGCCTTCATAAGTCACCGGTTCATACGTCTTGCCCAACTGCTTCATCTTCTCGATGGTGTCGGGCACGGTCGCGCCGATGCGCGCATCGTTGCCCGCGTAGAAGCCATATACGGGGGCTTTGATGCGGCTCATCGCGTCCTTATCGGGCCCCGGTCCGTAGAACACCAGGGCGGCGGCAATGTCCGGGCGGTTCGTGGCGAAGCGGAAGGTTTGGCCGCCTCCCCAGCAGAAACCCGTCACGAAAAGTTTCTTGGTGGCGGCCGGCAGCTTCAGGCCGTAATCGGCCACCGCGTTGAGGTCGGCGGTGATCTGGTCGGGACTGAGATGCCCGATCGCCTGCATCACCTCATTCGACTGGAAACCCTTGGTGCCTTTGCCATCCGGCCCCGTGCCCGAAAGCAGGTCGGGCGCCACGGCGATGTATCCGGCGGCGGCGAACTGATCCGCCACATCCTGGACCCAATCGGTCATGCCGAAGATCTCGTGAATCACCAGAATGACGGGCGTCTTGTCCTTCGATTCCGGATACGCCACGAATGTCTCGACGGAGCGTCCGTCGTGCTTGATGGTGACCCATTCGCGGTGGCGCGGCGATTTTTCCAGACGCGTCACGGCCCAATCCTGAGCGCATAGAGAGGTAGCCGCCAAAGCGGCCAGCAAGGCGATTCGAATCATCTTCCTGTTATAGCGCATCGGCGTGGTGTGGCCGTGGGGCGGACCTCCAGGTCTGCGCGGGTCCTCCAGGACCCGCTCGCACTGAAAATCATACCGCGTACCAGGCCGCCGCCCCGCGTTTTCCCAAACCAATCCTTTCGTTTTTTGCTTCCGCGTGCGTACAATAGCAATAGGGAGTATTGTATCCAGGCCTTTATGGATTCGGACGCGCCGCTGAATGCCAGACTGCAGGACATCCTGCACGCCATTGTGCGCACCTACATCGAGACCGGTGAGCCGGTCGGCTCGCACACCATTGCGCAACGCCGCAACCAGAGGCTGAGTGCGGCTTCCATCCGCAACGTCATGGCCGGCCTGGCAGATGCCGGCTACCTCTCGCAGCCGCACACTTCCGCCGGCCGCGTGCCGACCGAAAAGGCTTTTCGCGATTATGTGCAGTCGCTGGTTGCCGGCCGCATGCCGTCCGCCGACGCGGCCCGCATCCGCATCGAGCTGCTGGAAGCCCCCACGGTCGCGGCGCGGGTGGAACGTTGCTGCCATATCCTGACGGAGCTGACCAGCAACGTGGGCATCACCGCCGCCCTGCCGCCGGCCGTGCGCGAACTGGACCAGATCGAGCTCGTTCCGCTGGGCGACCGCCGCATCCTGGTGATCCTAGTGACGCGCGACCGCGCCGTCCACAACCGCGTCGTCGTTTTGGATGAATTCGTCTCCTCCGACGAGTTGGTCAACATCCGCAACTACGTGAACCGGAACTTCAGCGGATGGCGTCTGGAGGATGCCCGGCGCGAGTTGCTGCAGCGCATCGCCGAAGAGCGCGCCATCTACGATGCCGTGCTGCGCAAGCTGACGCTACTTTACCGCAAGGGCTTGCTGGATGTGGATGTGGCGCCCGTGGTACACATGGAGGGCGCCTCCAACCTGCTGGGCCTCGACCTGCATCTCACGCGCGAAAAACTGCGCGACCTGTTGCGGGCGCTGGAAGAGAAGGAACGATTGGTGGAGCTGCTGAACCGCGTGCTGGAACAACCCACCGGATCGCTCGAAGTGCGCGTCGGCCTGGAGGAGGCGCACCCCGCCATGAAGGAGTTGGCCATCATCGGCATTTCCTTCCAGATGCCGAGCGGGATATGGGCCAAGATCGCGGTGCTGGGCCCCATGCGCATGCGCTATGAGAAGGTGATGGGCGCGGTGCTGCAGACCCGCCGCGCGCTCGAAAGCATGCAGTTCTAAATGATATCCAGCACATGTGGCGCAGACGATCGTTTTATGTCGTCTGCGTTTGCCGATCACCAAGCACTGAAGCGCGCCGCCCGGTTTGTTAATCTAGTAAATAGTGGCAGACGATAATCAGGAACAGAATGCGTCGGGTGTCGAGGAGACTTTACCGGTCCCGACTCCCGAGGCCCAAATTGCGGCGCTGGCCGGCGAGCGCGACCAGCTTGCGGCGGAAAAGGCCGATTTGAAGGACCGCCTGCTGCGTACGCTCGCGGATTTCGAGAACTTCCGCCGGCGGGCCGAGCGCGACCGCTCCGAGTACGCGCAGTATGCGGCCACGGAAATGGTCCGCGACCTCATTCCCATCCTTGACGATTTCCGGCGCGCCGTGAAAGTGGAGACCGCCGATAAAGAATACGCCAAAGGCATCGAACTGATCGATCAGCGGCTCTTCGAAGCCCTCAAGAAAGCCGGGCTGGAGCCTATCGAGTCTGCCGGAAAACTGTTTGACCCGAATCTGCATCAAGCCGTCGTCCGCGTCCAGTCCGAAGAATTTCCGGACCAGACGGTTCTGGAAGAATTTCAAAGCGGATATAATTTCAAAGGAAAGCTTTTGCGGCCGGCTATGGTGAAGGTCGCCGTGAAGCCCTGACGATCCCCGTAATTTCCCGTGGCGAAAAGAGACTATTACGAAATCCTCGGCATCGGCCGGGACTCGGACGACGGCCAGGTGAAATCCGCCTACCGCAAGCTGGCGCTGCAATATCATCCGGACCGCAACCCGGACAACCCGGATGCCGAAGAGAAGTTCAAAGAGGCCGCCGAAGCCTACAGCNNCTGCAGAATTCGGCGGCGCAAGGCTTCGACCCCAACGCGTTCTCGGACTTCAGCGATATTCTGGGCGATTTCTTCGGATTCGGCGATCTGTTCGGCGGCGGGTCCCGCGGCCGCCGCAACCGGGCGCAGCGCGGCGAAGATCTGCGCTACGACCTGGAGATCGGTTTCGAGGACGCGGTCTTCGGCATGACCGCCGAGATCCAGGCGCCGCGCATGGAAGCTTGCGACCGTTGCCGCGCCACCGGCGCCGAACCGGGCAGCGGATCCACCACCTGCCCCACCTGCAACGGCCGCGGCCAGATCCTCTATCAGCAGAGTTTTCTGTCGGTGCGGCGCACCTGCCATACCTGCAACGGCAGCGGCCAAATCGTGCGCAATCCCTGCCGGCAATGCCATGGGCAGGGTTACCGGCAGGTGGTTCGCAAACTCAAGGTCAACATCCCGGCGGGCGTCGACGACGGCAACCGCTTGCGGCTCTCCCAGGAAGGCCAGCCCGGCGCAAACGGCGGACCTGCCGGCGATCTCTACGTCGTGCTGAAGGTCAAGGAACACGCCTTCTACGAGCGCCGCGGCAACGACCTGCACTGCACCATCCCGGTCAACGTGGGCCAAGCCGCACTGGGCGCGGATATCGAGGTTCCCACGCTGGAAGAGCCCTATCGCCTGAAGATCCCGGAAGGCACCCAGAACGGCGCCCAGTTCCGCCTGCGCCATCTGGGCGTTCCGCCCGTGAATGGGGGCGGGCGCGGCGACATCTTCGTGCACATCGAGGTGCAGGTGCCATCCAAGCTGACCCGTGAGCAGCGCAAGCTGCTCGAACAGTTGCGCGACACGCTTCCGGTGGAGAATCAGCCCGCTGAAAAAAGCCTGTTGGGCAAGGTCAGAGACTATTTCATGTGAGTGGGGTCCTAGCCCGGAGCGTCTTCTTCGCCCGTGAGCGGTTTCTTGTGTTTCGGCTTGTTGCGTTGCGGCTTGGGTAGGATAGGCCGGGAGGATGGGACGGTGCCGACACGCTCTCGCGCCAGCTTGCGCACCTCTTTTTTCATGTCGAAGGTCTGCTTCTTGCGCGCCATTGAGGGTTTCGGCTCCGCTTCGAGTATATCGCGGCCAAGTGAGGTCCGGCGGCATTCCGCGCAAAAGTACTAGGCTTCTCATCCGGATCCCACAGCCCTAAAGACAATAGGTTGCGCAGGTATTTGCCGGATTTATGCAGCCGGGCACGCGCGGTGGCGCCATCCCGTACTGTTGTGAGTGCCTTTGTTGTGATGTACCATTGTGTTACTGCACGCTTGCGGGCGTTGACGCTATGCCAAAAATAAGAGCTAACGGGGTGAACCTGCACTACATTGCTGTCGGCGCGGGCCCCGATGTGGTTATGCTGCACGGATTCCTCGGCAATCTGGCCGTCTGGCACCTCTACATGGCGCCCATTCTGCGCCGCGAGTTCCGTGTCACCACCTACGACCTCCGCGGCCATGGCTACAGCGATGTCACCCCCACTGGCTATACCGCCGCCGATATGGCCGAGGATCTGCGCTGCTTCCTCGATGAAATGGGAATCGAGCGCCCCATCCTGGTGGGCCACAGCTTCGGCGCCGACATCGCCATGTACTTCAGCCTGCTCTACCCCGAGCGCGTGGCCAAATTAGTAGCGCTGGAGCCCGGCCTGGCGGCCCTGGTACACCTGCGCAACGACAAGGATTGGATCGGCTGGGCGGCCTGGGTCGCCAAGTTGGAAGAGGTAGGCATCCACGTTCCCGAGGACAAACGCAACGACGCCGAATACCTGTTGCAGCTCAGCCTGGATACTCCCAAGTTTTACGGCCCGGCGCGCGGGCTGCCGCGCAATCGCGAGCCGCTGTTGCACCTGATCCGCAATACCACCCTGCTGAAGGACTACGAAGTGGTGGGCGCCATGACCCTCGATGCGGTGCGCACCATCGAGACGCCCACGCTGCTGGTCTACGGCCGCGATTCGCACTTCATCGGTTCGTATGACTTCCTGCACGATGCGCTGCCCAACTGCAAGCCGGTGCTGTTGCCGGGCGGCGAGCATTTCGGCCCGCTGGAGCAGCCCGAATTGCTCACCGAGCACATCCAGCAATTCCTGAAGCGGCCCGCGGCCGTCAGCAGTGTTCCCCCGGTTTCATTCGGCGAGGAACCCGCCTTCGGATTCTCGCTCTAGCGCCTCCGCGGTGGGTCAGTTTGCAATTGGAGGGCGGGCACTTCTGCCCGCAGCCGGCTTTCAGCCGGCTCTGGCCGCCTAAAAAGGCGGCTGCGGCCAAGATTGGCCGCCCTCCAAGGCGATGCTACGCAAATTGACCCGCTAACGCAAGCCGG
>PMVV01000210.1 GCA_003166475.1 Bryobacterales bacterium
ACCTGCTAGCGATATTCATCGTCATCCTCACCCAGTGGCACATGAGCCGGCAACTTCTGGCGGCTGCCGGACGGCGCCTTTCGCCGCGCGCCGTGGTGGTCATACGCCGCGCCGTGTTGGTCTTCTACGCCCTGATGGCAGCCGCATTCGCGTTAGGCTTTTCCTACCTGGTGAGCCGGTACAAACTGCCGCCCAGCCCTGCGCAGATAGCCGGTGCGGTGGCGCAGATCTGGCTCTTCGGCTCCACTGCCGGATACCTGGCCTACCGCGCCGTGCGATGGCTTGCCGGACGGGTCTGGGGTCCCACTTTCGATCCCTCACGCCGCCGGCTGCTCAACGCCACGGGAGGAGCGCTGCTGGCCGCGCCGTTCGCGGTCGTGGGTTACGGCGCGCTCATCGAACGCCTGGATTTCGAGGTGCGGGAAGTGGAGATCCCCGTCCCCAATCTCCCCGACGGCCTGGATGGACTGCGTCTGCTGCACTTGAGCGACATCCATCTGAGCGCGTTCCTGAGCGAGAAGAATCTGGCACGGGTCGTCGACAGCGCCAACCAATTGCGCCCGCACCTGGCGCTGGTCACAGGCGATCTGATCACCGCGGGGGGCGACCCGCTGGAGGCTTGTCTTCGGCAACTCGCCCGTTTGCGCGCCGATGCCGGCGTTCTCGGATGCATGGGGAATCACGAAGACTACGCCATGGTCGAGAACCTCACGGAACGCGAGGCCGCGCGCCTCGGCATCCCTTTTCTGCGCGGACGGGCGCAGGCTTTGCGCTTTGGCGGCGCCGTGTTGAACGTGGCAGGAGTGGATTACCAACGGTCCGGCCGGAATTATCTGCCGGGCGCCGAGCGACTGGTGCTGCCCGGAGCCTATAACGTGCTGCTATCGCACAATCCAGACGTATTTCCGGTGGCGGTTGAGAAAGGCTACGATTTAACCCTGGCGGGCCACACACACGGCGGCCAGGTGACGGTGGAAATCCTGCACCAGCCCATCAATGCGGCGCGATTCTTTACGCCGTTCGTGTATGGATTATACCGGCGTGGAGCGGCCGCGGAATATGTCACGCGCGGCATCGGCACCATTGGCATTCCGGCGCGTATCGGCGCGCCTCCCGAGATCGCGCTGCTGCGATTGAGAAAGGCATAAACGCCCGGCGTGCGATACCTGATCCTGAGCGATATACACGCCAACTTGGAAAGCCTGGAGGCGGCGGTGGAGCATGCCGCGGGCAAGTACGACCAGGTGCTGTGCTGCGGCGACCTGATCGGCTACGGCGCGGATCCCAATGCGGTGACCGAGTGGGTGCGCGCGCACGCCGCGGGAGTGGTGCGGGGCAATCACGACAAGGCTTCCGTGGAACTCGACGACCTGGAGTGGTTCAATCCGGTGGCGCGCGCCGCGGCCATCTGGACGCATCACGCGCTGACGCCGGAGAATGCGGAGTATATTCGCAATCTGCCCAAAGGGCCGCTTGCGTTCGACGGCTTCCAGATGGTACACGGCTCGCCTCTCGACGAAGACGAATACATTCTGTGCGTGGCGGATGCCGGGTTGGTCTTCGGCTATCTGGAGACGCCGCTGACGTTCTTCGGGCACACGCACCTGCAGGGCGGCTTCATCTGGAACCGTGCGCGCGTGGAGACCATCGGGAAAACGCCCGCGGCGGAAGAGCGCCAGACGCTGGAACTGGACCCGGAGTGCGCCTACATGATCAATCCCGGTTCGGTGGGCCAGCCCAGAGACGGCGATCCGCGCGCGGGCTACGTGTTGTACAACACCGACGAAAGTTTTCTGATTTTCTACCGGCTGCCTTACGATGTGGGGAAGGCGCAGGACAAGATCCGGCGGGCGGGGCTTCCGCCGCTGCTGGCCGACCGGCTGGCTAGCGGTCGGTGAGCGGGGCTGAGCCGAGGTGTTTCAGAACAAATCCGAGTGCGTTCCAGTGCGTACGAGATAGACGGCATCGCCATCCACCCTATAAATCAGCAGCCAGTCGGGCTCGATGTGGCAGTCGCGGCAGTCTTTCCAGTTGCCAGCGAGCGGATGATCTTTATAACGAGGCGGCAAGGGAGTTCCTTCGACCAGCAACAGGATGATCTCGCGCAGCTTGGCCATATCTTTGCCGCGCTTCTCCGCGAGTTTCACATCTCGCCGGAACTGCCCGCCAATGATCGGGCTTCGCAAGGGTTCAGATTCCTAATTCCTTAAACAAGGCGCTGGCGGAATCCATGCGCTTTCCCTTACCCTTGCGGGCGGCACGCATCGCCTTCACGGTGGTTGCATTAGGCACCCTCACGTCGAATGGCAGGGCCTTCTCCGCGGCAACACGGAGCAGCAGCATGCGAACCGCATCGGACATCGAAATGCCCATGGCGGCCAGGGTTTTGGCAGCCCTCCGCTTCGTCTCTTGATCTACGCGAATGTGAACCATCGTCGTCGCCATTGATTCAAGCTCCTGAGATACATTGTATCTCAACTCCTGGGCGTTGCGCGCGCGAAACGGGACAGGGCGGCTTCATCTGGAACCATGCGCGCGTGGAGGCCATCGGGAGAGACATGCGGCGTGCGCGTACTTGATCCCAGTTCGGCGGGGATGCCCAGAGACGGCGATCCGCGCGCCGCCTATTTAACGTACAACATCGACGAGAGTTTCCCCGATCTACTACGGGCTGTACGATGTGGGGTAGGCGAGGGAGAAAATGCGGCGCGTGGCCGATCGGCTGGCGGGGAGGTAGCCAAAATCCGCGTTCAACGGTGTTCATCAGCGGCCAGTAGTAAGTACTCATGCAGGGCATTGGTTCCACTTAACAGCACACCAGTATGGGCTGCCGATGAACGGCGATGCCCGTGGATTCTGGCTCTGCCGACCAAGCAGGTAATTGGTAAGCCCCAAGTCGAGTGGAGGCTTACCGTCCCGCCCTGCGGGTGGTCTCTCCGTTCCCTTCCAAAATCTCCCGCACCTTGCCGGCGAGGGTCGCGGGCGTGAACGGTTTCTGGATGAAACCGGATACGCCGGCGGGAAGGCCGCTGCTTACCCCGGCCTGGTCCGTGTAACCGGACATGAAGAGGACCTTCATCGCCGGACGGCGCGGCACCAGGCTGGCGGCCAATTCGCGGCCACCCTCCTTCGGCATCACCACATCCGCGATCAGCAGATGGATCGGACCTTGATGCGCGCCGGCGATCCGCCGGGCCTCGGCTGGGTTGGGCGCGTCGAGTACCTTATAGCCTTCGCGCCGCAGGGTGTCGCGCACCAGGTTGCGCACCTGATCCTCATCCTCGACCAGCAGAATCGTCTCGGAACCGCCCGCCGCCTTGGCCAACACCGCCTCAGTCTCCGGCGCAGCGGCCTGGTCGAAACGCGGCAGATACACCTTCACGGAAGTGCCTTTGCCGAGTTCGCTCGACACCTCAATGGCGCCGCCACTCTGCTTGACGATGCTGAACACCGTGGCCATCCCAAGCCCCGTGCCCTGGCCTTGCGCTTTGGTGGTGAAGAAGGGTTCAAACAGATGCGCGAGCGTTTCGGCGTCCATTCCCGAACCGTCATCGCCCACCACCAGCGCCACGTACTTGCCCGGCTTCATAGCGGCCCGCGTGGAGGTCGAATGCCCGTCAAGCTCCACGCTGCGGGTTTCGATGGTCAGGGCGCCGCCGCGCGGCATGGCGTCCCGTGCGTTCACCGCCAGGTTCATGACCACCTGCTCGACCTGTCCGGGATCGGCTTTCACCTGCCCGATTTCGCTGCTGAGAGCGAAGCGCAACTCGATGCCTTCGCCGATCAGCCGCCGCAGCATGGCTTCCATGCCGGTGAGCAGTTGGTTCAGATTCAGAAGCCTCGGCTGCAGCACCTGCCGGCGGCTGTGCAACAGCAACTGGCGGGTGAGCCCGGCGGCGCGCTCCCCGGCCTTCATGATCTGCTCCACCGCGTTGCGGTTCGGGTCGGCCGCGGGGAGCGCGTTCAGCAGAATCTGGCTATAGCCGTTGATGATCGTCAGCAGGTTGTTGAAGTCGTGCGCAATCCCGCCGGCGAGCATGCCGACCGCTTCCATTTTGGCCGACTGCCTGAGTTGTTCTTCCAGCCGGTTGCGTTCGGTCACGTCGTGCAGCACCGAGAGCACGGCCGTCCGGTCACCGTACGAAATGGTGTGCGAGGCGACTTCCACGTCGATCATGCGGCCGTCCTTGAGCCGGTGACGCCACTGGCCGGACAGCGCCAGTCCGCTGGCCCGGGCAACCCAATCTTTTAGGCGCGCTACATCTTCCGGCGGACGGATGTCCACGAGGGTCATGCTCAGGAATTCTTCGAGGCTATAGCCGTAATGAACCACGGCCGCATGATTCACCTCGAGGAACTGCAAGGTTTCCCGGTCGAACACCCACATCGGAAGCGGGTTGTCCTCGAACAGCAGCCGGAACTTCGCGTCGGCGTTTTCTAAGAGATCTTTCTCAGGCATCGGTATCGCCGGAATGCGGGCTTCACCCGATCTCAGCATAATCAACTGCGGCTGAAAGTTACAGCGTGGTTACCGAGTGCTAGTGCTGTATCACACAATAACTCCGGCACGGTGCAAGCGCTCGAACATATCCAGTGTTTCGCGGATGCCGTCTTCGAGCGGGGTCTGCGCAATTCCGGGCACATGCGCGCGCAGTTGGGTTCCGTCCATGCGGTAGGCGACGGGCACTTGCGGGCCCTCCGCTTCGATGAGCCGGGAGGCTCCCGGGCGCAACCGGTCCAGGATCCCGATCAGTTCATCCATGGCGACGACTGTCCCTTCCAGGTTGAATGCGTGAGCGCCTTCCAGCGGATCGAGCGCGCAGCGCACGAAACTCTCCGCGACATCGGCGACATATTGCAGATCCATGTGACCGGTCAGCCGGATGCGAAACGGCTGACCGAGCGCCACGGCGCGCATGGCCAGCGTGGGATCGGCGGTAAGTCCGCGGTCGCGGCCCACGCCGTAGACGGTCCACGGGCGCAGGCCCACGCTCGAAATCCCACTGCTGAGATAGAACACCCGCGCATTGCCTTCGTTGGCTTGTTTGAAGACGCCGTAATGTGTGGAGGGCTTCAGCGGATCGTCTTCAGTGAGCTTGCCGCTGCCGTAGGCCTCCTCGGGACCCCACACCGCCGAGGAACTGGCATACACTACGCGCACCGCGCGGCCGGCGTCGCGCGCGGCTTCAAATACGTTCAGCGTGCCGATAACGTTAACCATGCCGCCTGCGGCGGGCTGCGCCTGGCAGAAGGGCATCAAGACAGCCGCCAAGTGCACGATGTGCGTGATGCCGCCGTCCTTCACCAGGGCTTTCAAGCGCGCGCCGTCTTCGATGCGGCCGGTTTCCACGGCGGCCTCCCGGATCTGAGCGGCCGGCGCAATCAGCGAGAGCCGGGCGGGCGTGGGGTCGGCATCGTAGATCAGCACCTCCAGACCGCGCTCGAGCAGGTTCTTCACCACCCATGCGCCGATGCAGCCTTGCGCGCCGGTTACCAGGATTCGCATGCACGCTCCTTTGATTGCTAGCGGGGCTGAAGCCCCGCGCGGGCTCAAGCCCGCCCTCCCAAGGTCTGATACTCTAGCGGCTTATGAGAATCACGCATCTTAGCACGGCGGTCATGGAGTCGAACTTCGACTGGACCATCGTGAAGGTCGAAACCGACGACAAGATCACCGGTTATGGCGAGGCTTTTCTGGGACCGGGACTGACTGCGGTGATCCGGGAATTCGGGGAAATTCTGAAAGGCGAAGACCCCACTTCGATCGACCGCGTGCTGCGGCGCATGCGCGCCAGTTGCGTGCATGCTTCGCCGGGCCTGGCCTTCCACGCCATCAACGGCATCGAAACGGCTCTGCTGGATGCCATCGGCAAACGTCACAAGCTGCCCATCTGGCAGATCCTGGGCGGAAAGTATCGCGACCACGTGCGCATGTATGCGGATTGCCACGCGGGCGAAGCGCTGGAGAGCATCACCCCGCTGCTGGTCCCTCGCGATCCGCAATGGATGCGGAACGCGGACGACGCGGAGCGCCAGAGCCTGGTCAGCCTGAAGCATCACGGTTGGGACGCCTCGGGGGAAGAGCACCTTACGCCGGAAGCTTACGGCCGCCGTGCGCGGGAGATGGCCGCGCGCGGTTTCCGCATCCTGAAGTTCGATGTGGATGTGCCCACGCCGCACGAAACCGACGAGTACAATCGCGACCTGAGCGAGCGGGAAATCGAGCACGCGGCGGCGCTGGTGGCCGGCGCGCGCGAGGCGGTTGGAATGGATGTGGGGCTGGCCATCGATTGCCATTGGAACTACGGAGTGCAGGCGGCCATCGGCCTGGCGCGCGCCCTGGAGAAGTATAAGCTGCTGTGGCTCGAAGATCCCACGCCGCCGGAGAACATCGGCGCGCTGGGCGTGGTGCAGCGCAATACCAGCCTGCCGCTGGCCACCGGTGAGAATCACTATTTTCGCCTGGACTTCGAACGGCTGATCGTCGAGGCCGGCCTGCGCGTGCTGGCGCCGGATGTGCAGAAGCTCGGCCTGTGGGAGGGGCGCAAGGTCGCCGACCTGGCGGACATGCACTATGTGAACCTGGCGTGGCACAATATCAGCAGCCCGCTGGGCACCATGGCTGGAGTGCACCTGTGCGCCGCCACTCCCAATTTCCTGGCGCTCGAGTGGCATGCGGCCAGCGTGCCGTTTTTCGACGCTTTGGTGAAGGGCGGGGAAGGGCCGCTGATCCAGGACGGCAAGATCGCCGTGCCCGGCGCGCCCGGCTTGGGCATCGAACTCGACGAAGACGTGGCTTATAAATACCGCAAGCCAGGCGAGAAGTTCTTCGGAGATTGAGGCGGGGAACCTGTTGTCAGCATTGCCGCAGACGCTCCAATCCAATTGTGCGATCTGTTCAGTCACCTGCAACTTTACGCCTGGGGATCGAAGCGGTTATTCGCAGCGGAGCGCGGCACCTGGGTCGACCGTGGTAGCGCGGCGGGCGGCCGTGTAACAGGCGAACAGTGAGATACCCGCCAGAAGCGCGGACACGCACACCAACGTCAGAGGGTCGCCTGGGCGAACGCCGTATAGGAGCGTCGAGAGAATTCGACCAGCGGTCAGGCTTCCGGCCAGTCCGAGAGCGGTGCCGCAGGACAGCGTGCGGAGCCCTCCTGCGAGCACCAAGCGCAGGATATCTCCGGGCTGCGCTCCAAGCGCTATACGGACGCCGAACTCGTGAGTCCGCTGCGCCACCGTGTATGCGGTGACGCCGTAGATGCCGGTGGCTGCGAGGATCAGGCTGGCCATCGCGAACACCCCCAGCACCGTGAAGTGAAATCGCGGCGTCGCCGTCGCGCGTTGGTACACCGCGCTCATCGTGTCGATTTCCGGCGCGGGCAGTTCCGGGTCGAGTACCCGAACGGCGGCGCGGATGGCAGGCGCGAGATTACTCGCATTGCGGGACGTTCTGGCAATCACGAACCTGGCATTTCCGTTGTTGAGCGGCAGGTAGAGTTGCGGTCCAGGCTCAGCCGTAAGGCCGTTCTGGCGAGCAGCCCCCACCACGCCGATGACTTCCAGAGATTTCCGATCCCGGTAGTTTGTCCGCAGATGCTGCCCGATCGGGTCGGCGGGACCGAACAGCAGCCGGGCCGTGGTTCTGTCGATCAGCGCGGGTACCGGCTGGCGGGTATCGTCCGCGAGTGTAAAGTCCCGGCCGGCAAGCAACGGGATACCCATGACCCGCAGATAGCGTGGATCGACGTTTCGCGCCTGCGCTTCGCATTGCCGCAGGGCACCGCCCGCCCCGGCGCGCAATTCGTATGGGAACAAGACCGCCTCAAGGGCCACAAAATCCGCGGCGCTGACTTCCTCTACGCCCGGCATCCGCCGGACTTCCGCCGCGAGCCTCCGCTGAAATTCGACGCTTCGTTTGCGGTCGTATTTCTTGTAAGGAAGGGAGTTTTCGATAGTTGTGACACTGGAGCGGTCGAACCCGAGGTCGATGTGAAGCAGCCGGATCAGGCTGTTTGCCATCAGCCCTGCGCCGCTCAACAGAACCAGCGCCAGAGCCAGTTGGGCAACCACTAACAGGTCCCGCATGCGCGGCCCGCCGCCGGTCGTCCGTAGTGACATGCCGCCCTGGCGCATGGCAACATGCAGATCCCCGCGACCGGTGAGGAGAGCGGGCGCCAGACCAAACAGGATGGCGCTGGCGAGCGTTACGGCGGCTGCAATCGCCAAAGCCGCGGGACCCGCGGTAATTTCATCCACGCGCGGAATCTCAAATGCGCGAATGGCTGGCAGCGCGCGCATAGAAAGGATGGCGAGACCCAATCCAAGCGCCCCGCCTATCGACGCGAGCAGCGCGCTTTCGAGGAACATCTGACGCACCAGCCGGAAGCGTCCGGCGCCGAGGCTCGAGCGAATCGCCATCTCCCTTTGCCGGGTGGTCGCGCGCGCCAACAGCAGATTTGCGACATTCGCGCAGCAGATCAGCAGCACCAACACCACTGCGCCAAGAAGCATCAGGAGAACGCGGCCCGCGCCGGCGACTACCCAGTCCCGCAGCGGCACGACGGCAACGCCGGTGTGAGAATCCTGGATGTGCTCGCGGCCGATCTGGCGCATAATCGCCTCCATCTCGGCTTGGGCGGCGTCGCGCGTGACGCCGCGGCGCAGACGCCCGGCGACGACGATGTCTCCACCGGAGCGCGCTTCGCGATCGGCCGCCAGCGGGATCCAGAAATCCGCCGTGCCAAGAGAACCAAAGCGGACGATTGGCGGCAAGACTCCGATGATGCGGTACGGTTGGTCGTTGAGCACGATAGTCCGGCCCAGCACGCTGGCATTCCCGCCGAACTCGCGCTCCAGGAATCCGGCATCCACCAAGGCGACGTTGTTTTTTCCGGGCTGGTCTTTGTCCTTTGAGAATGTCCGGCCGGGCTGCGGCTGCACACCGATCAAAGGGAGGAAGTCGGAGCTGGCGCCCGCGACCGATACGAACTGCGGCTGCTCGACGCCGCTCAGAACCATACGCCGGGCATGCACCCCCGCTACAGCGTCAAAGCTGGTAGTGCGGTCCCGCCAATCGACGAAGACGCCCGGTGCGGAGGGAAACGGTTGACTCACGCCCGGCGCAGTCGAGAGGATCGCCATCAACCGGCCGGCATCCGGGAAGTGCAGGGGGCGCACGATCGCGGCGTAGACGACGTTGAATACGACCGTATTGGCGCTGATCCCGAGAGCCAGCGTGAGCACCGCGGCCGCCGTGAAGCCTGGATTGCGTCTCAGCAGGCGCAGGCCGAAGCGGACGTCCTCCATCAGAGAGATCATACAGTTTCGACGAAGCGCCGCCGCACAGTGTGCAGAGAGTGTGTCCTGGAGTAGCAGGCTCCCTGCTTTGTATTACTCGACCGCCATGGTTACCTGGTTTGCGGCCACCCCGCCCACGCTGAGCGCCACCGGCACGTTGCCACCCACCGGAGCATTCGCGGGCACCTGCACGTTCACCTGATAGAGGCCTACCCAGCCCGGCGCCAGCCCGGCGAAGGTCACTGTCGCCGGCACGTTGCCGATCGTGACGGTCACGGTGTTGGTAGTCTCGGCCAGCGGGCCAGACGGGGCGGGCGCGCCCGTGGCTGGCGGATGCGTCACCGGTCCGAGGCCCGTGGCGAAGATGTCGATGTAGTCCACGCCGCGCCGGGCAGGCTGGCCATTGTACTGCGAATCGGCTGGGGCGGCCAGCGTGGCGGTGCCGTTGATGAGAATCGCGCCCTGGCCGGCGCCGTTGCCGGTCGCCGTATATAGGCCGGGCGAAAACTGGGCGAGTGGCACGCTGACCGTGTTGCCGCTCAGATCGTCGGTGACGATGGCGAGCTGCGCCTGGGTTTGTCCCGCCAGTTCCCAGGGGACCTGCGCGTCCACCTGCAGGGGAAAGGCGTGGATCAGCGGCACGGGCACGCCGCCCAGCGTCAGCGCCGTGGTGCCCAACGCGACGGGCAGCGGCACACCGGATGCCGCTTGGTCGGCGTCCGAGAGACCCGTGCCGAAGATCGACACCAGGCTGCCTGGCGCGACCGGGGTGTTGACGGCGAAGCTGGCGTTGTTTATGGTGCCGCCGGCGTTCAGGCTGGGCGCCCCGAACGTCAGGCGGCGCTGCGCCATGGCGAGGTTGGTGGTGCGCACTTGATTTACCAGGTCGTATTTGGGGCGGTCGGCGACATCCACCATGCCGAAGGCGTAGTCTTCGCCCTCCACCAGGTCCAGATCCGTCTCGCCCAGGAAGCCGCGGCCCGACACGGGCTCATCGCGATATTCGAACCATGCCACGCCTACGCACCAGGGGTTGCGGGCGGCCGCCTGGAGGCTGGTTTGATATTGCGCGCCCGCGTTGGCGTCGTCGGTGGCGCTCGCCAAAGGGTAGGCTTCGTAGCCGCGCAACAGATTGTAAGTTGGGGGGAACGAGAATTCGCCCAGGAAGATGGGCTTGGCGGTGGACTTCGCCAGACTCTGCAACAAGCTGTCTTCGAACACCGGCGAGTAATAGTCATAGCCGATCACATCCACGTGCGCGGCTTCGAGTTGCCAGTCGGTCGCATTCACCCACCAATCGGGGACGATCCAGAAGCCGAAAAACAGGTGATTCGGGTCTATGGTCTTAATCGTTTGATACAGGAATCCGTAATATTGGTCCGCGTAATATTCGCGCAACGTTTCGATGTCCGCCGCGGGAGGCGTGGGCGACGCATTGTAAAGATCGGCGGCGCTGGCTGCTGTAACGCCCCACGCGGCGGCCATGGTGGCCACGTTACTGTCGTAGATCGCGCTCAGCGCCTGGTTCACCAGCGCCTGTTTCGAGGGCACCGTGCCGGCCAAGCCGAGGATGCTGGCGATTTCGGCGGGCGTGACGATTTCGTCGTATTCATTGCCGAACGACCAGCCCAGAATGGACGCATTGTTCACGTCCGCGCCGATCTGCTGCTGCAGCGAGGCCTGCAACAGCGCCTGCACGTTCGGATCGAAGATGTCCGGATGGTTCACCAGGTTCGGAACATTATAGGGCTCCAGCACCGGCAAGATCGGCAGGTTGGCGGTGGCGGCGGACCATTTGCCGAAGCCCGAGAATCCCCACGCATGCATCCGCTGGACGGCCAGATTAGTGGCGGTGGTCTGCCAGGCGTCGCCGCCGTATTTGCGGATCATGTTCCAGGTGTCGAAGGAGGCGCTGGCGATGCCGGTGTTGCCCCAGTCGCCGTAGCCCCAGGCGACGTCGTATGGCGCAGTCTGCGGAGGCAGCGCGGCGAATTCCCACTCGCGGCCGGTGGTGGGAGTGTTGTTGCCAGTGGTGAGCGGGCCGGTGTCCAGCCCGATGTAGAAGCACGGGTTGCCAGCCGGCGAGATCAGCCACCATACGCTGTTCCGCTGAATGACATGGAAGAAGCCTGTCGCCGTGTCCTGCCAGCCCGCATTGAGCACGCCGCCCCACGCATCGTAGCCGGTGGGCACTCCCCAGCCGGCCAGCGCCGTCTGCTCCTGGGCGGCGGCTGATTGCAGGTCGGCATCCGTCTGAATCTTGCCGGTGAAGCTCGAATAGACGCTCTGGCCGTAGGTATCCACATACGGTGCGTAGGTTTGAGGATTGGCCGATATGGTGGTCAGGCTGAATACGGCGGTGACCGTCAACGAGTCACTGCCCGCATATTGGAACGGCACGCTCTGGGAGAGGGCCCCCGGTGCGAGCAACATGAGTGGTACCGGCCGCGCGTCCGCCGCGAACGTCTCCGCAACTGTGGCCCCGCCGCTCGATACCGCGTTGAGAGAGCTTTGCTGAACCAGATAATTGCCGGCGCCAGACGCCCAGGAAGGTATGGAATTGGCCAGCAGGTTCTGGTTCGGCAGGCCCGCGAATCCGGCAGCGATGTGACCGAGGAGCTGCCCGTCCAGGTACAGTTCGAAGTACGTGGGTGTGATGACGGCTTGGGCGGTGTAGTTGTGATTCAGGGTCCACGCGGGATTCGCTACGATGAACTGCCACTGGGCGCCGCTGGCGACTCCGGCGGCGATGGTCATGTTCTGCAACTGGCAGAACGTAGACGAACCCGCGGGCGTATTCTCGAGGTCCATGTAGAAGCCGGTATTGGCAGCATAGTTGGACTGGTCCGCCAGCGTGAAACGGCAGTCGGTGGCAAGCGCCGCGAGAGGGAAGAGTAGGGCGGCGGTTAGAGTGAGCGCCGCCTGGTGGGGCATGCTTTCAGCGTAATACGATGCAAGCGGGTCCTGGAGGACCCGCGCAGACCTGGAGGTCCGCCCCACAGCCCAGCTACTTGATTTCGAGGATTTCGTTTTCCTTGGTCTTGGCCGCCTGATCGATCTTGTCCATGGAGGCGATGGCCCGCTTGTCCTTGCCGAGCGCCCTCGACGGCCTCGTTGCAGCCTTCGGCTGGCTCCGTTACGGAGCTAGTGCGAAGACGGCTCCGGCAGTCCCGTAGGGTTCAGTCTGCGGTCCCTCCGCCGTCGTGCCGTACAGCACACCGTTGCTGCCCTGAACTAACCCGGCTACGGGGTTTACGGCACCGCTGGACAAAAAATCCAAAAGGACCGCGAAACTCCACGAGGCGCCTGCCGATGCGGGTGCTTTGAGGGCGAAGACTATACCATAGCCCGCCCCTCCTCCAAAAGTGGTTCCGTAGAGCTCTCCGTTGATGCCCTGAACCAAATTGCTATAGGGTGCGAAGCCGCCATTCTGATGGTTGAAGAGAAACCCATGCAGATCCTGTTCCCTCCACGCGCCGCCCGGCGAGGCCGGCGGGCTGAGCGAGAATACGGTGCCCTTGACGTCGCCGAGCAAGCCGCTTGAGGTCATGCCGTAGAGGACGCCGCCGCTGCCAACGATCACGCCGTTGGGCCAAACGCCTGAACTGGCCGCGCCTCCAAAACTCCAGAGCAGGTTTTCGGTCCAGGCTCCGCCTTTGGTGGCAGGCGGCGTCAGCGAGAAGACAGTTCCCAGGGCGCCGTATGGATCCACGGAATAGTATTGACCACCCGCTGCGGTCGTGCCATACAGAACCCCGTTTGCGCCGACGGCAATGTTGTTGGCGCCGATCCCGTCCCCCTGGAACCCTCCGAAGCTCCACAGCGGGGTCTCCTTCCACTCGCCGTCACCGGACTCAGGCGGCGTGAGTGAAAAGACGGTCCCTCCGCAGTAATTTACGAATTCTCCGGAGCAGGTATCGTAGTCCCCGCCGCCGAGCGTCGTCCCATACAGAACACCGTGGCCGTCCATGACCAGTGCGTTAGGGCCGCCCGTGGAGCCTACCAAGCTCGGTCCGAAGCTGTAGAGGATAGCCTCGGTCCAGGCGCCTCCGGGCGACGTTGGCGGCTTGAGGGAGAACACCGTTCCGCCGCCATTGGCGCCGCCGGATACCGCGGTGCCGTAGAGAGTGCCGTTGGGACCGATGACCACACCCCCTAGCGGGCCTTCCCCGTCAGTTGGCGTCCCGCCGAAGCTCCAAAGCACGGTTTGGGTCCAGGCGCCACCCTGCGATTCGGGAGGGGTTAGGGAGAAGACAGTCCCGGAGCCAAAACTGTTGAAAGGCGTGAGCCCCCCGTAGCCATACGGGCCCCCTTTTTCGGTGGTGCCGTACAGCACGCCGTTCTTGCCGATCACCAGCGAGCTATCCGGCATGGAGCCGTCTGGAGCAAACAGCAAGGCGGTGTAGGGGAAGACATACAAAGTCACTGGTCCGGAGGCCGCCACGTTGGGCGGCGACAGCAAGAGTACGGCGATGGCTGACAAACAGAACGCGCCATAGCAGCGCATGGAATTGAACCTCCTGATTGCGATTTTTCCTGCCTCACTTAGTTTATACGAGTCAGCGCAGCCTTGCGGCAATTTTGGGGGTGGAGCAGGGGCAGCAGTACTATCCCGGTGCTTTCTACCTGCGGGTGGCGATGAGCACGGGCGGGTCGAGTGTTCGGGGGGGGGGCGGCCTGGGGGGCCGCAGCAGGACCCG
>PMVV01000317.1 GCA_003166475.1 Bryobacterales bacterium
CGGTCACAAGCTTCACTTCCCCTGTAAACCACTGATTCAAAAGCCAAACGTCCGTTTGGTGGCCTCGCCGCTTGGCGCCTGGCGCGTACAATGAGCATCGAGACACCATGGCGCGCCCGACCAGCTCCCTCCCCACCGAACGGAAACGCGAGCCGCTGGACCCTTTCTTCGCGCTCTCCCTGGACCTTTTCTGGATCACCACCCTCGATGGCCGTTTCCGCCGCGTCAATCCCGCATTCATCGCCGCCCTGGGCCATCCCGAACCGGACCTGCTGTCCACCAACATCCTCGACCTGCTGCATCCCGAGGACCGCCCGGCCGCCGCCGCCGCCATCGCCGGTCTCGTCCGCGGGAATCCCATCGCCGGCCTGGAGAGCCGCTTCCGCTGCGCCTGCGGATCCTACAAGTGGCTGGCATGGAGCGGCACGCCCTTCCCGGCAGAGGGGTTGGCCTATACCGTCGCCCACGACTTGACCAGGCGGCAACTGGACCAGGAAGCGTTGCGCCAAGCCGAAGCCCGCTGCGTTTCCGCGCTCGAAAGCACCACCGACGCCTTCTTCGCGGTGGACCGTGAGTGGCGTTTGGTGCGCGTGAACCGCCAGGCCGAGCGCCTGTGGATGCGCCAGCGCGAAGACATCCTGGGCCGCAATCTTTGGGAAGTGTTCCCCGAAGCCGCCGGCGGTCCCTTTCAGCGGATGTACGAACAGGTGATGCACACCCGCGCGCCCGCGCATCTGGAAGAATTCTATCCGCACGCACCCTGCAACCGGTGGTTCGAGGTCCACGCCTACGCCACGCCGGAAGGACTGGCGGTCTACTTCCGCGATGTGACCGGCCGCCGGCACGCCGACGAAAAAATTACGCGGACCTTGCAGGAGAAGGAAGTGCTCCTGCGCGAAGTCCATCACCGCGTCAAAAACAATCTGCAGGTGATTTGCAGCATGCTCCGCCTGCAGGAGCGCAATCTCCACGACGAGACGCTGCTGCAGGTCCTCAAAGAGTGCCGCGAGCGCGTCCTGGCCATGGCCATGCTGCACGATCAATTGCATCGCGCCAAGGATTTTTCGAAGATCAATCTGGGCGAGTACATTCGCAATCTGGCCGCCAGCCTCTTCTGTTCCTATGGCGTGAATTCGGCGGACATAGACCTGCGCCTGGATATCGAGGATATCCCGGTGGCCGTCGATACCGCCATCCCTTGCGGCCTGCTGGTCAACGAGCTGATTTCCAACTCCCTCCGGCATGCCTTTCCGGAGGGCCGCAAAGGCCGTGTCTCGCTGGGTCTGCACGCGCTCGCCGGCGGCTCCGTCGAGCTCACCACCGCCGACGACGGTCAGGGATTCCAGGAAAGCGCGCAGGCCACTCCAACCCGGTCGCTGGGACTGTGGCTGGTGGATCTGCTGGCCGACCAGATCGGCGCGGCCGTGGAGTGTTCCAGCAGCGCCGGCACCCGGTACCGGCTTGTATTTCAAGAGCCAACTAGTGCGGTGTCCAGGAAGTAACTGGGCAGCAAATTTAGCCGTGGGGCAGGCCATCGTTTTTCGTGGCCTGCCGAGTTCGAGGGCGGTGCGCAGACGACAAAAAACGATCGTCAGCGCCACGCCGGGCAAAGGAACTGTCCAGTTAATTCGCGGACAGTACACTAGCTAAGTCAAAGGAGAAATCGAATGAACAAGCGTCGCATCATGTTAGTCGAGGATGAGAAGGTTGTCGCGGCCGACATAGAAGAGTGTGTCAAGAGCCTGGGATACGAAGTAGTGGGAGCCGCCGCCACCGGCACGGAAGCTCTCCGGCTGGCGGTCAAGACCATGCCGGATCTGGTCTTGATGGATATCAAGCTGCGGGGCGTTCTGGATGGTATCGATGTGGCCGGCGCGCTGTATGACCAGCTCAAAATCCCGGTGGTTTACCTCACCGCCCACGCCGATGCGGAAATCCTGGAGCGCGCCAAGCTGACCGCGCCCTCCGGCTACGTCTTGAAACCGTTTGACGACCGCACCCTCCGCACGGCCATCGAACTCGCCTTCGACCGCCACCACCGCGAGCGCCATCTGATCGAAGGCGGACAGCGGCTGGCCACCGCCATCGGCAGTATCGACGAAGCTGTAATCGTCGCCGGGGAAAGCGGCCAGGTGGCCCTGATGAACCGCGTTGCCGAAGCCCTCACCGGCTGGACTCAGGCGGAGGCTCTGGGCAAACCAGTCGATGAAGTTTTCACGATTCTCAATGCCCGCACCGGAGCCCCGCAGGCGTCCCCCGTTGGCAGAGTGTTTCGGGAAGGCGCCGCCATCGGCTTGGGGGACGACGTCTTGCTGCTGGGACGGCACGGCGCCCGCGAGCCCATCCAAGGCAGCGCCACACCGGTGCGCGATGGCGAAACGCAAGCCGTGGGCGTATGCCTCCTGTTTCGCGCCGCGAGCCAGCGCGCCGCCGACGAGCCTTGGGGCGCGACGAATCACGGTTCCGCGAACCGCCTCCAGATCCTCGGCCGCCTCACCGCCACCGTCGCCCAGAAGTTCACCAGCCTGCTGGAAATCGGCCGCGGACGGGCTCACGCCGCGCGCCTGGCCGACCGTCTGCTCGAATTTGGCCAGCGCCAGCCCGCCCCGCCTTCCAATCTGGATCTCAACGGCCTGATCGCCGGTTTGGACGATTTGCTCGAATGCGCGTTGGGCGACGACATCGCGCTGCAACTGGTGCTGGCGCCCGGCGCCGCCGGCGCCAAGGCCGATCCCGGCCGCATCGAGTTGATCTTGATGCACCTGGCCCTTTCCGCCCGCGATGCCGCCTTCTCCGGCCAGTTCTCCATCGAGACTTCCGCCGTCTTCAGCGAGGACAGCGGCGACGGCTACGCCATCCTCACCGTAACCCCGCCCGCGGCAGGGAGGGCCGCGTCCGCCGATCTGGCCCTCGACGAAATCGTCCGCCAGTCGGAAGGAGAAATCCGTTTCTCGGTCGAAGAGGGAGCCGTCAAACTCTACCTCCCCGCCATCTCGTAAGCATCCTTGTACTACAACTGCTCGCCGATTTCTCGTGGGGCAGGCCCTCGGCCTGCGGCGGCCTCTCAGGCCGCTTCTTTTGGTTGCGGCTTGCCGCTATGCGGGGCAGGCGTCCTTACTAACAATACATTACGGGATTTTTTCGCCCAAGAGCGGCGGCCTGAGAGGCCGCCGCAGGCTGAGAGCCTGCCCCCCTACTAGCAGGAGGCTGCCGCAGTCCGGCTTTGGCGTTCCTGGCGCCAGGCCATCCAGGCCATGCGGGCCACCCGCAGGACCTCGCCCCGGTCAAAGGGCTGCACCAGAACGTCGTACCCGCCCAGATTCAGGACCTCGGCCCAGAGCCGCTCGTCCGCCAACCGGGAGGAAACGATGAGGTTCGGCGGATGGGAGCGGTTTTGCAGGTTGGCGAGCAACACCTGCCAGTTACCATCCGCGATTTCGGTATCGCAGATGGTCACCGCGATTCGCCGGTTGTCGAGGATTCCCACGGCTTCCCCATAGGTGGCCGCTTCGCGGATCTCCCATTGCGGAGGCGTGAGTATGTTGCGCAGCTCGTTACGGCGGGAATCCAGGGGGCAGACGACCAGGATGGAGATGGCGCCTTCCGCGGTCGCCGCCACGTGTATGTGCGAGTCCATCGCGATTCTTTCCGATAGAGCGGGTGAGGCCATTTGTTGGTTTTCAGCAGTTGTAGTGCCCCGGATGCGGGAAAATCTCAGGATTTCTCGCCCGCCACACGGCGCGGCCTGGCCTGGCCCAAAAAATCATCGCCGCACGCTGCAATCTATATTAGAATCAGCGTGAGGACTTGCATGAGATCCCTGGTAGTCATCCTGGCTGCGCTAACCTTGGTTTCGTGTAGCCGGGACCCCAATGCCGCCAAGAAGCGTTACTTGGAAAACGGAAATAAGTACTTCGCGAAAGGTAAGTTCAAAGAAGCTTCCATCATGTATCGCAACGCCCTGCAGAAGGACCAGCGATACGGCTCCGCCTATTACCACCTGGCGCAGACCGATCTGAAGCTTGGCCGCATCTCCAACGCCCTGGGCGAATTGCGGCGCGCCATCGAACTGATCCCCAAGGATCAGCCGGAGCACATCGACTCGGAAGTCCGGTTGGCCGAAATCTACCTCGCGTTCAGCCGGGACCCCCAGTTCCTGACGGAAGTGGATGGCATTACCAAAGAGCTTTTGCAGCGCGACCCCAACTCCTACGACGGCCACCGGCTGACCGCGGACCTGGACTTCGTGCGGGCGCAGATCAATTCCCGCGGAGGCCCCAAGGAGCAGACTGGAACGCTGCTGGCCGCGGCCATCGCGGAGTACCGCAAAGCCATCTCCATCAAGACGCCGGGGCCGGCCCTCAAAGTGCAACTGGCGCGGGCGCTGGCCGCCAGCCGCCAGTTCGCGGAAGCCGAGCAGATCTACAAGCAGATCATCGATTCCGATAAGACCAACATCGGCGTCTATAACGAGTTGTACGGCGTTTACCTGGTCCAGAACAAAACGGCCGATGCCGAGCAGATCCTCAAGACGGGCGCCGCCAACAATCCCAAGCAAATCGGCTTTCTGGTGTCGCTGGCGAGCTTTTACTCCAGGCTGCAACGTCACGACGAGATGGTGGCGACGCTCAACCAGATCAAAGCCCGCGCCAAGGATTTCGAGCGCGCCTATGTGATGGTGGGCGATTTCTATTTGCGCAACGGGGACCTGGCGGAGGCGCTCAAGCAATACCAGGAGGGCATGGCCGCGGACCCCAAGCAGAAGGCCACCTATCGGAAGCGCATGATCGAAGTGCTGATGCGCCAGAACAAGCGGGCGGAGGCATCCGATATCGCCGCCGCCATTCTGAAGGATAATCCCAAGGATACCGATGCGCGGGGATTGCAGGCATCCCTGCTGCTCGACCGCGGCGAGGTGCAGAAGGCCATCTCCGAGCTGCAGTCCGTGGTGAACGCGGCCCCGGACAACTTCGTGGCGCGCTACAACCTGGGGCGGTCGCACGTGGCGCGCGGAGAGTGGGAGCAGGCCCGCCAGCAGTTCGCCGAGGCCATCCGGCTGAGGCCCGATTATCTGCCGGCGCGGCTGGCGCTGGCGCAACTCGAGGTGATGCAGTCTCAATTCGAGCAGGCGCTCAAATCCGCCGACGAAATCCTGCAGGTCGACAAGAAGAACGGCCCGGCGCGCATGATTCAAGCCGCGGCCTTGATGGGCCAGCACAAGTTCGCCGACGCGCGGCGATTGCTGGAAGCGCTGCGGCAAGCCAATCCCAACACGCCGGATGTCGATTTCTCGCTGGGCATGCTGGCCGTGAGAGAAAACAACCTGAAAGAGGCGGAGTCGGTTTTCCGGAAAGCCTACGCGGCGAATCCGAAGGATACGCGGAACCTGGTGGGGCTGGTGGAAACGCTGGCCGGCGGCGGCCATTACGATCAAGCCATTCAGTTCCTCGAAGCGGAGATGGCCAAGAACCCCTCGCGCATCGACCTGCAGATGGCGCTGGGCAATATCGCGGCGCGGGCCAAGAATTACGATCTGGCGATCGGCCAGTTTCAGACCGTGCTCAACGAACTGGACAAGAACTCCAAAGCGCGCGGCGACGTTTACTTCCGGATGGGCATCGCGTTGCGCCAGAAGGGAGACTTAAACGGCTCGATACAGTTTCTCTTCAAAGCCAGAGAGGCGCTGCCGGTCAATTCGACGGTGGGCGTCGAACTGGCGCTGGCCCTGTCGGCCGCGGGCCGGAAACCGGAGGCCAAGGAGGCTTACGAGCAGTCCATTAAGCTGGACCCGCAAGATGGCGTGGCCCTGAACAACCTGGCCTTTCTGATCGCGCAGAGCGGCTCCGGGGATCTCGACCAGGCCCTTACCTACGCGCAGCGCGCCAAGCAGGCGCTGCCGAACTTAACCGAGGTGTCCGACACGCTGGGCTGGATTTACTTGAAGAAGAATATGAGCGACAACGCTATGGACATCTTCCAGGGGCTGGTGAACCAGAAGCCGGAAAACCCGACATACCGGTTTCACTTGGGCATGGCGCTGGCGCAGAAGGGCGACAAGCCGAAGGCGCTGCGAGAGCTGCAGCGGGCACTGCGCAGCAACCCCGGCAAGGATGAAGAGACCAAAATCAAGGATCTGATTAGTAAGTTGTAGGCCAAATGGAGGGCGGGCTTGAGCCCGCGCGGGGCTTAGGCCCCGCTCAGCCTGCCCCACTTAATTCTGTCCCGCGGCATTCGGCGCGGCGTTCATCCTGGCGAGTTCTTTGCGGAACAGTGGATTGGAAGGATAATCGCGCGCCAGGCTCTCCAGCAGCTTCTCGGTTTCGCGCGGGCGCTTCTCGCGCAGGTCGATGATGCCCAGCAGGATCATGGCGAACGGCTTGAAGTAATGTCCCTCTCGCACGACGAGTTCCAGGTTCTTGACGCCCTGCTCCTTGCTGCCCTGCACGTTGTCGAAGCGCACGAACCAGCGGATGAAGAACGGCAGGCTGCCCACCATGTATTCCGATATTCCGGCGGTGATGTAGGCGTCCACGCAGGGCGGATTCAGCTTTAAGAGTTGCTGCGCGTAACTGTTGGACCGCTTGGCGGGCGACAGGCTGGCGATCTGGTGCTTCTCCACAAACGCCATGTAGTCGGTGGTCACCCCCTCGACGATGGACATGGCGAATAATGCCTGACGGTCGCGCGGGTTGGCCGCCAGCGCCACATCCGCGCGCGACTGCGCATCTTCGAGCGACTTCAGAAGCAGCGCACGCACCTGGGGATCCGGCCGCAGCGCCTTCTTCTCGGCGATGTGCTTGTCGCTGATTAAGAACTCGGTTTCCAGGATACCCAGCCGGTCTAATTCATAGAAAAGGTACGCCGCGGAGCGAATCGCATACCCCAACGGTTCCTTTGGATGCGAGGCGATGTACTGGTTGATGTCCCCGTGGGCCGCCGGAAAATTGAAATTGTAGAGGTGATCGAAAGCCGACGCGATCTCCGGCGACCCAGCGCCACAGGCGCTTTCGCCCGCCGCCGGCGCCGCCAGGATGGGCGCACAGATGAGGAATCCTAATACCCAGAATCGGAACATTGCTCACTTTATCCTAGCAGGCATTATGAGCGGACGGCGGGGCTGAAGCCGCTGCAGCCCGCCCTCCAGTTACCGCAAGCGCTCCGCCACAACCGTGATCTCGCGATCCCGCGCCTGCCGCACCACTTTATGAACCGTACTCCCCACCCCGCCCCACAGGGCCTTGGCGCCCGCGCGCCCCAGGAAAATCTGGGTGATATTCTGCTCGCGCGCAAAATCCACGATGCTGCGGGCCACGTCCTTGCCTTTCAAGACGTGCGTTTCGATNNCGTTTTCCGCGGCGGATGAGCACGGCGGTCGACGGCCGCTCCGTCAGGCAGATGAGAATGCGTTCGTGCCGCGCCGGCGCTTGGGCCGCGGGCCGCGCCGTTTGCGTCCGGCCGGGCGCCGGAGCGTCCAGGTCCGAAAGCCGCCCTTCCACTTCGTGCGCCGTGTGGCGGAGCGCCATCTCCCGCAGGGCCGTCAGGTTCGCCTCGGTGAAGAAGTTTTCCATGGCCTTCTTGGCCTTGTCGGCCGCATACACCACGCCGCGGTGCAAGCGATTCTGCAAAGCCTCCGCCGTCAGATCCACCAGCACCACTTCGTCCGCCGCGTCCACCACCCAATCCGGCACGGTTTCGCGCACGCGCACGCCGGTGATATGCCACACCTCGTCGTTGAGGCTTTCCAGATGCTGCACATTGAGCGTGGTGAGAACGTCGATGCCCGCCTGGAGCAACACCTGCACATCTTCCCACCGCTTCAGCCGCAGCGAGCCGGGCACGTTGGTATGCGCGAATTCATCCACCAGGCAAACCGCCGGCTTGCGCCGCAGGATGGCATCCACATCCATTTCTTCGAAGACAGCGCCGCGGTATTCGACCTTCCGGCGCGGAATAATTTCCAGGTCCGCGGTCTTGGCGATAGTGTCCTGGCGGCCGTGAGGTTCGAAATACCCAACCACCACGTCCGCTCCCTTGCGCCGCAGTTCCTGCGCTTCGTCGAGCATCTGATAAGTCTTGCCTACGCCCGCCGCATAGCCCAGGAATACCTTGAGCCGGCCCTTGGGCGGCGCGGGCGCGGTATCGGGAGCGACTGCTTCGACTGGGCCGCTCATGTGGTTTGCGGATGCGGATGCGGATGTGGAAAGATGCGCACGTCGATATCCGTAGCCGCCCGGATCAACCGGTCCACTGGGCTGCGCGACCACATCTCCTTCCAGCGGTCCGGAGCGCTGTGGCCCACGAAAATCTGGGTTACCCGCTCGTCGCGCGCAAACCGGATAATCGCCGCAATCGGGTCCGAGCCTTCCAACACGTGGACATCGGCTTCCAGTTCCATGGCCAGCGCCAGGTTCGCATCCATGGTCGCCTGGTCCTTGGCGCTCAGCCCGCTTTGCCGGACGTAGCAGACCAGCAGATTGCCGTGGAAGCGGTCCGCGTTCCGCCGTCCGCTGCGCAGCATGGCGCCCGCATCGCTGCGCGGCGTCATACAGACCAGAATGCGCTCTTGCGAACCCCAGCGCAAGACCACGCCGTTGGAGCGCAGATAGTTCTCCAGTTGTCCGTCGATCACATCGGCCGCCAGCAGCAAGGCGAGTTCCCGCAGTTCGGAAAGCCGGCGGCGCAGATCCGCCGGTTCGCTGTCGCTGGCGCGCTTCATCATGTCGTCCACGGCCGCATCCACCAGCACGATCTCGTCGGCGGAGCGCAGGAATCGCTCCGGCACGGTCTGCCGCGCGCGCTTGCCGGTAATGCGCTCGACGGCGTCCTGGTGCTCTTCGATGTGCTGCAGATTGACGGCGGTGATCACCGAAACGCCCTGATCGAGGATGTTGTCCACATCCTGCCACCGCTTGGGATTGCGCGTGCCCGGCGGATTATCGTAGGCCAATTCGTCCACCAGGCATACGCGCGGATGACGGCGGAAAATCGCCGCGACGTTGAGCACTTCGTACTCGTTTCCGGCGTATGTTTCCTTGAGCACCGGGATGTACTCCAGGGTGGCCATCAACGCCTCCAGGTCGGGCGTGAGCGGAAACTGGATGCCGGCCACCACCACATCTTCGCCGCGTTCCTTGCGCCGCCGCCCTTCATCCAGCATGCGGAACGACTTGCCCACGCGCGAGGCGTAGCCCAGAAAGACCTTCAGCCGGCCGCGCCGGGCACGGCGTTCTTCCGCCTGCACGCGGCGCAGCAACTCCTCGGGGCTGGGGCGTTTGTCGATGCTCGCGGGCAAGCTGCGCGATCCTCCTCAGTCATCTATTCTGCCACGCGCCGCCACCACAAAAAAGCTTATCGGGTGCAAAAGAGATTTCGTCTTGACCCCTTGCGCGCCCTTTGGTTCACTCAACTGAGGAGAACGTTACGATGAAGAAGAGCGCCGCGAGGCGTCGCGTTGCCTCCTTTGATGCGTCCATCCTCGGCTGCGGCACCGCCGATCGCGCCGGAGGAAAAAGCGTGTCACTAGGCCGTTTCAAGAATTGCAAACCACTGAACCTGAAACCTTTACGAGATCATGGTGTCGAAGATGAGCCTTGCGTTCTTCTCCGCGCCGGGCTTTTTGGAATGCTTCGTTGGCTTGGACATACCTGTTTCTCCTTTCGGCTCAGGTAGAGGCCAAGTCGCGCAAATATGGCGCACGCGATAGGTAGTGGCGCCAGACTCTCCCGTCTCCCCTCCTGCTCGGGCGACGCACGCACGTCCCAAGGCGTTGCATCATCCTGACATTTCGCTCATCCGAAGATGTAATCCGCCGCACGTTCTCCAACCTCGGCGCCCCAAACTGATACCGAACATTTTCCTAACAGTAACCTTTTAGTAAAACTGGCCAAGTACACTTGTCCAAGCAGTATCCAGTGACACCATCTATGAACGGAAAAGGAGGCTCTACCATGACGTTGAAGCAATTCAAAGACCAGGCAGTCGATGGCCTGCGCACAGGCACCGTCCTTCTGGCGGTTTGGCAGATGAGCGTTGGAGGCGCTCTGCTTGCACAGGACGCGACTCCCAATACGCCCGGAACGGCGTCGCCAATCCAGCACGTGATCCTGATAATCGGAGAAAATCGTACTTTCGACCACATTTTCGCCACTTATACGCCCAAGAGTGGTGAGACCGTCTCCAACCTTCTATCCAAGCGAATCGTCACCCCGGAGGGCAGACCGGGTCCGAGCTACTCTCTGGCGGCGCAGTATTCCGCCGACGTTACCAGCAACCCGAACTACGACCCAAGTCCCACAAATAAGAGCCTGTATTCAACTTTGCCCGCGCCGCTGGCGGGAGGTCCCTCGAATGTATGCACCGGCAATGGAATCTGCACGCTAAGCGATGCCGAAACCTCCGAGGACGGCTTGAGCAGCCAATACTATTCGTTTATGTTGACGGGAGGTACGGGGCTGACCAGCAAAACGCCGGACTCGCGAATCACGGGTGTCAGCCAGGCCGCTCCCTACTCCGCGCTAATGCCAGGCCCCTTCCAGCTTACCAATACCTACAGTACCGATCTGTTCCCCTATGACTCCTACGCGGCCAGCCCGGTGCACCGCTTCTATCAGATGTGGCAACAAGAGGATTGCAGTTCCGCCCATGCCACCGCCCGCAACCCCAGCGGGTGCCTGGCCGATCTATTCCCCTGGGTCGAAACGACGGTGGGCGCCGGCGCAAACGGCGCGCCGCAAGCAAGCAACTTCTCCACGGACTATTCGCCCACGGCCACAACTACGGGCGAGGGATCCACGTCGATGGGGTTCTATAATGTGCTCAAGGGCGACGCGCCTTATCTTAAGTATCTCGCCGACCATTACGCCATGAGCGACAACTACCATCAAGCGGCCATGGGTGGTACCGGCGCCAACCACATCATGCTGGGCTTTGCGGACGCCATCTCATACAGCGATTCCGCTGGAAATCCGGCCCCGCCGCCGGAGAACACAACTGTCTGGGCCGGCGGACCGTTGAACGAAATTGAGAATCCGAACCCGGCGCCTGGCACCAACAACTGGTACACGGAAGATGGCTACGGCGGCTTCGGCTCCAGTGGCGCGTCCACGGGTGTATACGGCGGTGGTTCTTATAGCAACTGCGCCGATACAACCCAGCCTGGAGTTGGTCCAATCGCCAGTTACCTGGCTAAGCTGACCCCTCCGATCAAGACCAACTGCGAGGCGAATCACTACTACATTCTCAACAATTACAATCCCGGCTACTTTGGCGATGGCACGAACGCGTACACCAACACGAACTCGGCCAACACTCCGTTTACGATTCCGCCGACAAACCAGCGCAGTCTCGCCAACCTCCTCGCCGAGCATAATGTTTCCTGGGCTTACTATGGCGATCAGTGGAACGCATACTTGACCGACCCCTACCAGCTCAACTACGGCGTCGTGGGCCCAGCCAGCGACCAGTATTGCAACATTTGCAACCCGTTTCAATATTCGACCTCGGTGATGACCGATCCGGTGTTGCGCGCGCATTTGCAGGATACGGTGAATCTCTACGCCGCGATCGCAGCCGGCACCTTGCCATCAGTTTCGTATGTCAAGCCGAGCGGGTGGGTAGACGGGCACCCGGCATCCTCAAAGATCGACCTATTTGAAGGCTTCGTGCAAAAACTCGTGGACGCCGTGGAAAGCAATCCCACCCTTCGGGGTAACACCGCGATTTTCATCACCATGGATGAAGGCGGCGGCTACTATGATTCCGGCTATGTGCAGCCGCTGGACTTTTTCGGCGATGGCACCCGCATCCCGCTGATCGTTGTATCCACTTACACCAAGCCGGGCCATATCTCACACGTATACTCGGATCACGTCTCGGTGGTGAAGTTCATTGAGCACAACTGGAAGCTCAGCCCGATCACGGGACGCAGCCGCGACAACCTGCCAAATCCCACGACGGGACCGACACCGTATGTGCCGGGGAACAGCCCCGCCATCGGCGATCTCTTCGACTTGTTCGACTTCGGAACGAATTAGCCAGCCACTTTGCCCGCTTACCCGCCGGACCACGGGAGTTTCGTGGTCCGGTTTTTTTCCCTCCCGTATGGCCCCGCACCACACTCCGGCTTGGTGAATTTCTGCCCGATCAGCCTGCGAGCCGACGATCTTGCCATTTCGCTCGATCAGGCTGCCGTTAGCCTGGTGTGGAAAAAGCACCTGCGCCAGTCCGGTCACTACCAGCGGATACACCAGCCCGATGAGAACTTTGATCACCAGCGTCAACAGGCATGCACGCTTACCCGGAGGACGCCGTGATTACTGCGGAGCAAGGTATTGTGGGGCTGCCCCACGGCTCACCAAGCCCCTTGCTTTGCTCCAAACCACCACACCAGCCCGATTTCGGCCGTACTCTGTTCCTTCCTTAACAGCCCGAGCGTATCGGTCAGGAAATACGGTTGGTTCGAGAAGTCGCGCCGCCATTCCAAACGCGTCAGAAATCCCTCTCCAAACTTGTATTCCGTCGTCAACGTGGCTTCCCTGAGAACCTGCGAGGTACCGCTAAACAGGCCTGCATGGTCGGCCATATACTCGCCCCTGCCGGCAATCGCGAGCTTCGGCAATATCTGGTACCGTGCATACCAGGCTCCGCCATAGGTATAGCCCGGAAGCGAATTAGTATATAAGCGCTGGTTGACATAATCGCCCTCGAATGCAAGTTCGAGCTTGGGAGATACCTGGAGTGTGGCGTAGGTGTCGATGACATTCAGGTGCCCCTTTGGCGGGTTCTGAATCGGGTCAAACGGAACACCCTGCAGGGTGGGAAGCGCGGGAAGGCTACCCGGAGTGGCATTGGGATAGAAGATCACATCCGGATGCTCCTGGCCCAGGTAATAGTTCACAGTCCAGTTGACGCTTTTGCGAGGCTGAAGAGTGAATCCGAACAACTCGTCCTTGTAGCCGTTAAACGGCTCCGTCTGTTCGGTGCCGTTGGTCACCCAGTAGTTGAGACCAAGTACGTCATTCACCTTGTAGCTGGCGCGCACACCCATGTGGTAGAAGGGCAGATAGTTAAACCAGAACGACCGCGAGTAGTTGATCTGATCCTTCGTGTAATTGCCTTCGATTCCCAAGGAGCTGGCCCACTTCCCGAAATCGACCGTGACACCCGTGCCAAGCGGAATAACATAGGTGCCGTACGCTTGGAAAATAGCGCGATAGATCTCCGGCCGCAGCTCATTCGCGGCATTCGCCTGGAGAGTCTCTGTCGCCTGTCCCCATTGCAGATCCAGACGTGCGCCGAAGCGCTTGCCATTCGCAGGGTCGGGCGCGTTCTCGATCACCAGGTTCGCCTGATTCAAGCTAAACGCGTTGCTGAGCACATCGTAGGCACGCAACAGGTTGGCCCGTCCAATGGGAGCGTTGAAGTTGTAGCTGTAGTACCCATCGATTTGAAAATTGACGGTTGTGCCGCGCAGAAAATCAGGCACGCTGTGTGCCGGCGCCACAACCTGAGGAGCGGATGCCGTTTGGGCGATCTCGGCCGTCGCGGTCTTTGCCGGGGTTTCCGCCGGAGGGGGCGCCGTTTGAGCGGCCTGAACCGCAACGGGCTGTGGCGCCGTGACTGCGGCCCTGGCTTCGAGTTCGCCCACGCGTTTCTCGAGTTGCTCGATCCGATCGAGCAAAGCTCTCTCGCGTTCGGCGGCGGCGTCCCCTGCGGCTGCCACGGCTAAGGCGAGTGTACCCACAAGGCAGACTGTCTTGAATAGCATCGTGGTATTCCTCCGGCACTACCATACAATAAACTCGTAAGGTTGTAAAACTGTAGCTGTGTAGTGACTTACTTATGGCCGGATACGGCGAGCGTTTTGTCTAAGTCGAGGTTTAACGCCAACACGTTGACGCGCGGCTCGCCGAAGATGCCGAACTGGCGGCCTTCCAGGTGACGTTCCACGGCTTGGCGAACAGTGTCCGGAGACACGCCACGGGCTTTCGCCACGCGGTCCACCTGGGCGAACGCCGATGCCGGGCTGATGTGCGGGTCCAGCCCGCTCGCGGACATGGTCAGCATGTCGGCGGGTATGGGACCGGTGTAAGTGGGATTCTCCTGGCGAAACTTCTTGATATCGTCTCTTACCCGGTTAATCAAAGCCTGATTGGTAGGTCCTAAGTTAGTCGCCCCGGAGTTAGCGGCGTCGTAGCCATCGCCCGCCCCCGACGGACGGCCGTGGAAATACTCCGGCTTGGTGAATTTCTGTCCGATCAGCTCCGAGCCGACGACCTTGCCATTTCGCTCGATCAGGCTTCCGTTCGCCTGGTGAGGGAAGATTACCTGCGATAGTCCGGTCATCACCAGCGGGTAGACCAGCCCGGTAAGAATCGTGAGTACCAGCGTCACCATTACAGCGGGAATCAGTATTTGCTTCATGAGTCACTCCTCAGGCCAAATGCAACAGTCCCAACAATCGGTCGATCACCCAGATGCCGGGGAACGGCGCAATCACTCCACCTACGCCGTAGATCAGCAGGTTGCGGCGCAGCAGCGCGGCCGCGCCCAGGGGCTTATAGGCAACGCCACGCAGCGCTAGCGGAATCAGCGCGATGATGATCAGCGCATTGAAAATCACCGCGGCCAGCACGGCGCTTTGCGGGTTCCGCAGAAACATGATATTCAGTTTCGACAAGGAGGGATAAGTGGCCATGAACATGGCCGGCAGAATCGCGAAGTATTTGGCCACGTCGTTGGCGATGGAGAACGTAGTCAGCGATCCGCGCGTCATGAGCAACTGCTTGCCGATGGCCACCACTTCGATGAGCTTGGTCGGATTGCTGTCCAGATCCACCATGTTGCCGGCTTCTTTGGCGGCCATGGTGCCCGTATTCATGGCCAGGCCCACGTCGGCCTGCGCCAGGGCAGGCGCGTCGTTGGTGCCGTCGCCAGTCATAGCCACCAGGCGGCCCCCGGCCTGCTCCTTCTTGATCAGGTCCATCTTGTCTTTGGGCGTGGCCTGCGCCAGAAAGTCGTCCACGCCCGCTTCCGCCGCGATGGCCGCCGCGGTCAGCGGATTGTCGCCCGTGATCATGACCGTCCGGATACCGATGCGGCGCAATTGCTCGAAGCGCTCGCGCATGCCGCCCTTGACCACGTCCTTCAAATGGATGACGCCCAGCACGCGGTCGCGGTCCGCAACCACCAGGGGCGTGCCGCCAGAGCGCGAAATGCGCTGCGTGGTTTCGGTCAGTTCCGGCGGAATCGTGCCGCCCTGCTCCTGCACAAATTCCACTACGGATTCGGTAGCGCCCTTACGAATACGGCGGCCGTCCAGATCCACGCCGCTCATGCGCGTTTGGGCCGTGAACGGGATGAAGTGCGCCTCGTGCTCCGCCACCTCGCGCCCCCGATAAGCGTACTTTTCCTTGGCCAGCACCACGATGGAGCGGCCTTCCGGCGTCTCATCCGCCAGGCTCGAAAGCTGCGCGGCGTCGGCCAGTTCGCCTTCCGAAGCATCGCCGATGGGAATGAACTCCACCGCCTGCCGGTTGCCCAGCGTGATGGTGCCGGTCTTATCCAGCAGCAGCGTATTCACGTCGCCGGCCGCTTCCACGGCTTTGCCGCTCATGGCCAGCACGTTGTGCTGCATCACGCGGTCCATGCCGGCGATGCCGATCGCCGAGAGCAGGCCGCCGATGGTNNGGGATCAGGCAGACCAGCAGCGCAATCAGCACCGTCACGCTAGGCGCCGAGCCACTGCCAGCCGATTGCACGCTGTACTGCGCGAACGGATACAAGCTCACCACGGCCAGCAGGAAAATAAAAGTCAATCCCGCGATGACAATGTTCAGGGCAATCTCGTTGGGCGTCTT
>PMVV01000098.1 GCA_003166475.1 Bryobacterales bacterium
CTTTTCAGGCGGCCAGGGCCGGCCGAAAGCCGGCTGCGGGCAGAATGCCCGCCCCACAAGATCCAAGCTGGTTGTCACTCTATTATGCGAGACTCAATAATTCTCGGTAGTGGGGCACAGCCTATGACCCCACTACCTAATTCTCGGTAGAGTGCAGGCCGCCGGCGCCGGCGCGGAAGGCGATGTTGGTGCGCACCGGGTCGTCGTCGAGCGGCTGGCGGCAGTTCCAGAGACACGCGCCGCAGAAGACGCATTTCTCGCGGTCGAACAGCGGGACACCATTCGGCCCCGGCGTGAGCGCTTGCCCGGAGCACATCTCGATGCACAGCTTGCTGGCGCAACGCTCGCAGAAATCGGGATACAGGAACGTGACATGGTCGGCGTATCCCGCGGGTGCCTGGACTTTGCCGCCCACCAGCAGCGCGTCCTGCTGGGACATCAGCAACTGGCCATCGTGGGGCACGGCAGGCCAGCCGCAGCGGTCCATCAGGGCATCGTGCATGGCGACGCCGCGCCCATAGCACTGGTGCCTCACTTCATCGATGTCGGCCGGAGCGAGTTTGCCGTGGTAGTATTCTTCCAGGTTGGGGAGCAATTGCGGCTCTCCGGCAATCGAGAAGCGGCCCTTGGTGGCGCCGGCGATCGCCATGCCTAACAGTCCCGTGACCACGCCGTGATGGAAGCCGTCGCGGGCCTTCTCGGCGATGCTGCCTTCCGCCTCCACCCAGCTCGCGCGGCGGCGCGCCACGTAAGTCGCGTTCAGGTTGGCCTTGGTGAAAGGCTTGCCAGCGGCGCGCAGTTCCTTCACGGCCTCGGCAAGCTGGATGCCGGTGGTCCAGGCTTCGTCCACGCCGGAGCCGGTCAGGACGTTGGTGCTGCCGGAACACTCGCCGATGCGCGCGTATCCATCGCCCGCCAGAAACGGCTCGCCGCGCTTGCCCGCCTCCTGCAGCGACTTGGCGCCCCAGGAGCGCAGCTTGCCGCCTTCGAGATAGCGCCAGAGATACGGATGCAGCATGTAGTGCTGGAGATAGCGATAGGACGTGCGTACCGGATTGTGGAACCAGGAAGGCACGAAGATGCCGACGGAAGCCACGCGGCCGGGATGCACATAGAAGAAGCCGAAGATCTCCGGCTCCGGGTAGCCGAATGTATGGAAGACCGTGCCGGGCTCCAGATCCACGCCCTCGCGCAGATCCACCACCATCTTTGCGCCCACGGCCCACTCATGCTGATGGTGGCCGCCGGGCAAGCCGAAGAGGGCGTCGAGCTGGCGGCCCACAGCGCCCACGGGTCCATCGCCCACTACGGTGAGCGCGGCGTGCAGGTCCATGCCGGGCATGTAGCCCGCATCTGGGTGGCCTTCGCGATCGGTGCCCTGATCGAGCAGCCGCACGCCTACCACGCGCCCGTCTTCCACCAGCGCTTCGGAGACGGGCATGCCGGGCCAGATCTGGACTGCGCCGGTGTTCATGGCTTGCGCGCCGGTCCACTGCATGAACTGGCCGATGGAGAGGAGCAGTCCGCCATCTTTGTGCAGGAAGGGCGGGGTCCAGGGCAGCTCGAAAGCCTGCATGAAGGCTTTGCCGCGCGGCAGGTGGAGCAGGCGCAGCAGCTTGTCGGCCGCGCGCAGGGTGTGGGAGCGGCGGCTGGCCCCGATGGGATCGAGCAGGTAGGCGACCTTCTCCTGGCGCACTGGTGCGGCCATGGGGATTTCGGCCGGATCGAGATCCGGGAAACTGGCGCGGATGCCGCGCGCGCGCGTCACTGCGCCGGAGACGCCGAAGCCGATGTCGTCGGCGCGCTCGTAGCAGACGACCTGCAGGTTGGGGTCGGCGTCGCGCGACAGCGTGGTCAGGAAGCCGCCCATGGCCGGCCCGAAGCCGACGCAGGCGATATCCACGTCCATCGATAGACGCGGTAGCTGCGGTTCGGGCTCTTCGCTCATGCGGGATAGTCCAGCGCTTCCGGAATCATGACGTGCTGCAACGCCTCGGCGGCGCGATCCTTAGCCAGGTGCGATCCGGTGAGGCAGCCATCCATGCGCACGCGCAGGCGGCTGAACTGGTCGTAACCTTCGAATCGGGCGCACGGGCCCGCCTTCGCGGCATGCGAGCCGTCGCTTTCGATGACGTCGGTATAGCCGCGCGCCAGGCTGGCGATGCCCGGGATCATGCCTTCCATGGCTTCCAGCTCTTCGCCGTGATAACACGTGGCGCAGCCTTCCGCATCCCAGGCCGGGTGGCGGTTGTAGCCGAACACGAGTTCGGCGCAGATGCGGCCGACTTCGCCGGCGGCGCGGGCGCTCTGCACATGGCAGAGATCGGTGAAGAAGGCGAGGGTGCTTGGTGCGGCCGCGTCGCCGCCTTTGGCCTCGAGCTCCAGCACGTCGAGGATCTGGCAGCGGGAAGCCAGCAGCCAGCACAGCGCATCGGCCAGTGGGAACGTGACACCGTGGCGGGAGCTCTGATACAAGCGGGCGCCCTCGGCATCGTTGGCCTTTTGCAGATGCTGGAGCGACCACAGCCACATCTGCATGGCGGTGGCCAGTGTGCAAGCGCCGGTGCCCGGATGGGTGGAAGCGATCTGGCGCATCTCGCCGATCCAGTTGCGGAACTGCGTGAGGAACAACTCGTCGGTCATGGTCAGGGTCAACTGGCGGCGCTGCACGGACTCGGGGCCTTCGTAGGTGGCTTCGAGCTGCGCATCCATCCACTTGTGACCCAGGAAGCCGGGACAATCTTCGGTGATGCCGTAGCCGCCCATGAGGCTGACGGCTTCGCGCATCATGTTGGCGCCGTGGCCCGTGTTCCAGAGCTTGCAGGCGGGGCAAAGGACGTTGGCTACGGAGTCGAGAAGGGCGAAGCGGACGAGCTGGCGCTCGTCGTGGCTCGTGGTTGGTGGCTGGTGGCTGGTGGTTGTGTCTTGTTTTAGGAAATCGAGAGCCTTTTTTTGGAGCTTGCGCATGGCTCTCAGTGTGCTGGTGCCTCCGGCGACTCCTTCGGCGGCGAACTTCTCATTCTTGATGCGCTCTAGGGGGTCGAGCTCGTCGAAGAGGCGGGCGGCGGCAAAGCCCAGGGCGGCGCTGGCTTCGCCGGTGGCCCAAATGTCGATCAGGCGGTGCAGGGTATCTTCTTTAAGCTGCAAACCGAACTCGTAGCGCGGCGAACCGGGGGTCGCGCTTTCGCCGCCGCGGAAACGCCCGCGCTGATAGCGAATGATGGGCTCGATGGCGGAGAGCAGCTTGGCGGCGGTCATCACCCCGACGGTGACGCGCGTGCGCCGGAATACGGCTTCGATGATCTCGCCGTGGCTGTAGCGCGGCACGATCACGCCGCTCTTGACTGAGTAGCCGCCTACGATGCGGCTGGCGGGCACGCGCAGGCTAAAGATGGGATCGCTGGTGGAAGACAACTGGTGTACGAGTTTGCGCGTGGGCACGCCGCGGTCGAAGGTGCCGGGATCGGTTTCGTGGAGAATGATCATGCAGGTCTTACTGATGCGCGGGTCGCCGGTATCCACAGCGGCGGTGACGAAGTTGGCGAAGCCCATGTTGGTAATGAAGCGGCCGCGTTTTTCGACTTGCAGCATTGGCTCGCCGCCTTCCGGCCAATCCACGACGCGGACCTTTCCGGCGAGTATGCCGGTTTCGACGCCGACGTAGGGGATCGGCTCGGTGAGGCAGAAGGCGCCGCGCCAGGGCTGCCGATCCTCGCCGGGCTGGGCGGGCGCGCAGAGCCGCATGTAAGTGTCGCGCTGTTCGGGGGTGCCACGCTCGTGGATGGGGGACAGGGCCAGACAACCGGCCAGACTGCCGGTAGCGGCGCCCGCATCCACCCAGGCGAGCTCGAAGGCCACCAGGGCCAGCGCCAGGTTCTTGGGACCTTCGACCATGCCACCCTGCTCGGGATCGAGGAAAACTCCGGTGATGCCGGATGCATCGAAGTGCTCGAGGAGGGATTGCTTGGCGGGGGTCCAGGCGTGGGTGTTGCGGGCGCCTTCAGCGACCAGGCGCGCCACGGGACCGCGCGCCACCGCGCGGGTGGACTGCACCAACATCTGGAGATCGTAGCGATCGGCGAAACGCCATTGGATCTGCCGGACATCGTCGCCGGGCAGTGCGCGCAACGTCTCGGGCTTGGGCTCTACGGCTGTAGCCATGGGGGGGTATCCTTCCGATTGAGTTTCGAGTGCAATCGCGATGCCAGGGGGAATTGCCCCCAAAACGTTGCAATTAAGGAGGAAAGAGTCCAAAAAGCGGGGTTGCGAAGGGGTGGGTTGGGTGTAATCACCCCTACGTGGGCACCGGGGCTGGGTGCTGGGTTCCGGGTTCAGGGTGGTGAGACCGGTGTCAGTTTGTGCCATTAACCGGCCAATC
>PMVV01000249.1 GCA_003166475.1 Bryobacterales bacterium
GAGTACCGCGGCCTGGCGGATCGCAGCCAGTCGCTGGCCGGGTTGGCGGCCTCGGAGCCGGAAGAGTCGGACCTGAGCTTCGAGGGCAACGCGGCGCTGATTGGCGCCGAGCCCGTTTCGGGCAGTTACGCCGTGGTGCTGGGGGCGCGAACGCGGCTCGGCCGCTGGTTCCAACGGGAAGACGAACCGGCGGCAGTGATTAGCTACAACGCCTGGCAACGGTTGTTTCACGGCGATCCCCATGTGCTCGGCAAAACGGTCCGCTCCGAATCGCACACCTATACCGTGGTTGGAGTGACCCCGCCGGAGTTCGGCGGCATCTACCTGCCGCTGCGCATCGACCTCTGGGTGCCGTTCCGTTTCTGGGCCGGGGACAACGCGGAGCACATGCGCGTAATGGTTTTCGGCAGCCTGAAACGCGGCGTCACGTTATCACAGGCGTCCGCGGAATTGAATGCCATTGCCGCCGGGATCCGCCGGGAGAACCCGGTGCTGGCGAAGGACGCCGACGCGCCACTCGCGCTGGAACTGGTGCGCGGCGTTCCCAGCCCCGTCAGCCGCCATCAGGCAATGCCCGTGGTGATTTTGCTGATGACGGTGACATCGATGGTGCTCCTGATTGCCTGCGTAAACGTCGGCAATCTGCTGTTGGCGCGCGGCGTGGGCCGGCAACGCGAAGTGGCTGTCCGCTTCGCTCTCGGCGCGAGCCGGTCGCGCCTGCTGCGCCAGTTCATGACGGAGAATCTCACCCTATGCCTTGCCGGCGGCGCGGCCGGAGTCGTCGTCGGGTACGCCGGCAACCGTTTGCTGCAAGCGGCCCTTCCCGCCCTGCCGTTCGGCGAAATGCTGCGGTTTGATTTGCCGTTGGACTTCCGAGTCCTCGTCTACACCGGGCTGATCGCACTGCTGGCCTCCTTGCTGTTCGGACTGCTGCCGGCCTGGCAGGGAAGCCGCTACGATCTCGCCACCTCGCTGAAGGGCGCCGCGGCTGGCGGGCGGCTGCGCTTGCGCCTGGCGACATTGACAGCGCAGATCGCCTTGTCCCTGGTGCTTCTGCTGACGGCGGGGCTGTTCGCCCGCGCCATTCTCCGCTTTCGGAACGCCGACCCCGGCTTTGCCACCGGCAACCGCTTGTTCGCGCCTGTCTTCGTTCCGAAGCCGCAGTTCTCGGCCGCGTCCGGCCGGGCTTTCTATGACCGAACGCTCAATCGTCTGCGCTCGCTCCCCGGTGTTCGCAGCGCCGCGTTGACCACCAGGCTGCCGCTGTACGCCGGGGGCATCGGGGGCAGTTGCGTGGCGCGCGACTCCGGCAAACCGGCGCCGGCTAGCGCGATGACCGTGGGGGCCGGCTATCTCGACACCATGCGCATTCCCCTGCTCGAAGGGCGCGATTTCAACGCCGCCGATAATGCGGGTGGTCCCCAAGTAGCCATCGTCAATCAAACGCTGGCGCAACGGTTGTGGCCGAACGAATCGGCCACCGGCCGCAGCCTTCTGTTCGGCTGCGACCATGCGCGCACCCTGCAAGTGGTGGGAGTGGCGCGCGATTCGAGAATCCGCACGCTCAACGAGGCCGTCCTGCCGCACGTGTACCTCCCGTTCTCGCAGGCCTACGGCGGCGGTATCGTATTCATCGTAGTCGAGACGGCTGGCGACCCCGGCCCCCTAAGGGAACCAGTGCGCAGAACGCTGGCCTCCATGCACCCCGATTTCCGCACGTACGGAGTAAAGCGGCTCAGTGAGTCGCTGGACGCTTCCTTTTGGCAGGTCCACTTCGAGGTTTGGGTGCTCGGCGTCCTCGGGACACTGGCCTTGGTGCTGGCCGCAGTCGGGATGTATGGCGTCGTCGCCTATCACGTTACGGCACGCACGCGGGAGATCGGTATCCGCATGGCCGTCGGCGCCCGGCCCGCCGATGTATTCCGCCTGGTGATCGGTCAAGGGCTGCGCGTCGCTCTGGCAGGCATCGCCGCGGGGCTAATCCTATCGGCGATGGCCGGGCGGCTGCTGGCGAGCTTGTTGTACGGAGTCAGTACCACGGACCCGGTGAAGTGGGCCACCGCCGCCGCGGTGTGGCTGGTGGTTGCACCACTGGCCTGCTGGCTGCCGGCCCGCCGGGCCACCCGCGTGCAGCCGGTGCTGGCCCTTCGTCAGGACTGATCCGCCACGCCGGTCTTATGCGGCGTCGCCGGCCCGGCTGCCCCGTGCGCCTCTCCGGCGTCCCACATGCGCCGCATCCTTCTGGTGAACTGCCGCGGCTTCTCGCCGTAAGTGCGCGCGCCCATCGCGAGAGCGTCGCCGCGCAATTCTTTGTGATACTTGCCGATCAGTCTGACGAACAAAGCGATTTCGGGCTCCTTGCCATAAAAGCCCGGCTCGGCCCTTATCTTCTGCTCCAGGACCACCAGGTTGTGATCCTCCCCCAGCCAGGTCTCCAAGTCCTTCAATCTCTTTTCGTACGCCGGCATGGCGCCGTCCCAAACACCTTCCAACAGCCGGATATGATACCAGTGCGCCTTCACGCGCTTGCGCCATTCGTGATAATTCGCCGGCAGCGGATGCTTACGCGCCCGCGCCATGGCTTTTTGGCCGTCGCGGAGGGTCGCTTCCAGGCCTGGCGCGATGGCCGGAAAACCGTCCTTCGCAAGGGGCCACCGACTGACGCTGGGCGCCAACTGGCGCAGCGCGGCGGCCACGCGCGTCAGCACCGCGGCGATGTCGGCCTGTTGTTCGGCCTCTCTTTTGCTCGCCTTCAAACGGCGGCGGATGGATGCCAGCGTGCGCCCGTCCATCTCGCCGCGGTACCGCTTGCGCAGCGCGTCGAAAGTCTCGATGCTCGCGCCGGCATCGCGAAACTGGGAGAGCTCACGGCCGATGTCGCCGAAGTGCGCGTTCTCCATGCGATAGATATCGCCCAGTTCCCCCCGCATCAGGCGCAGCACGCCCCGGATCTTCTTGATGCTCTTGCGCGCTTCGTGGATGGCTTCGTCGCGATCGGCGTCTCCCTGGCCGCTCAAATGGCCGGCCGCCGCTATGATCTCTTCGCCGACGATGCGCTTGATCGCCTCGGGAACCGGCTCGCCTAATTTGAAACGATATGCCACGGCTTTGTTACGGTCTTGTTACAGGTTAACAGTTGCGCGGCTTGGCCGGACCGTCTCCTGCTATCATCGAATTCTCTCGATGCGGTTTGTGTCCCGAGTTGCGGCCTTGTGTAGCGCTGCGCTGTGGATTGCCATGCCATCCCATTCCCAGGAACGTACCCAGGCGCGATCCATGGTGATTTCCAGGCACGGAATCGCCGCCACCAGCCAGACGCTCGCCTCCGAGGCCGCCGCCCAAGTGCTCGCGCGCGGCGGATCGGCCATCGATGCCGCCATCGCCGCCAATGCCCTGCTGGGCCTGGTGGAGCCTATGAGCTGCGGCATCGGCGGCGACCTTTTCGTCATTTACTGGGAGTCGAAGACCGGCAAGCTTACCGGTCTCAACGCCAGCGGATGGTCGCCCCGCGGTCTGACCATCGAGTTTATGAAATCGCTCGGGCGCGACGCGATGCCGCAGGAGGGCATCCACTCGGTGACCGTGCCGGGTTGCGTGGATGGCTGGGAGAGACTCCACAAGCGCTTCGGCCGCCTGAGCTGGCGCGAGTTGTTCCAGCCCGCCATCTACTACGCCGAAGAAGGCTTCCCGGTCACCGAGATCATTCAAGACACCTGGAAGTCGGCAACGGCCAAGCTGTGGGGCGACGAGGCCGGGCGGCGCATCTTCCTGCCGGAAGACAAGCCTCCCGCGGTGGGGCAGATATTCCGCAACCACCGTCTGGCGGCGGCCTACAAGTTGATTGCCGCGCAGGGCGCCGCAGCGTTCTACAAGGGCGACATCGCGCGCGCCATCCTGAAGACCTCGGCTCGCCTGGGTGGCAAGATGTCGGCCGAAGACCTGGCGGAGTTCCAATCCGAATGGGTCGAGCCGGTCTCCACCGAGTATCGCGGATGGAAGGTGTATGAGCTGCCGCCCAACAGCCAGGGCATCGCGGCGCTGGAGATGCTCAACATCCTGGAGACGTTTCCGCTCTTCAACTACGCGTCGGCCAGCCTGGAAGATCTGCACCTCAAGATCGAGGCGCAGAAGCTGGCGTACCAGGATCTGCGCCGCTACGTGGCCGACCCGCGCTTCGCGAAGCTGCCCACCGCCGGGCTGATTTCCAAAAGCTACGCACGCGAGCGCGCCGCGCTGATCCATCGCGACGAGGCCAACTGCGCGCCGGCGCCGGGCAAGCCGCCGTCGACTGCGGGCGACACGATTTATCTGTCGGTGGTGGATCGCGACGGCAATATCGCGTCGCTGATCCAGAGCGTCTATCTGAGCTTCGGATCGGGCGTAGTGGTGGACGAATATGGGTTCCACCTGCAGAATCGCGGCGCGCTGTTCGAGCTGGATGCGGAGCATCCCAACGCGCTCGAGCCGCGCAAACGCCCGCTGCACACCATCATCCCGGCCTTCATGGAGAAGGACAACATCCACATTGGCTTTGGGATCATGGGCGGTTATAACCAGGCGCAGGCGCACGCGCAATTCGTGTCCAACCTGGTGGACCACAACATGAACATCCAGGCGGCATTGGAGGCTCCGCGCTTCACCAAGCTGACGTTTGGCGGGTGCGACGTGATGATCGAGAACCGCGTGCCGGCGGGCGTGCGCGAGGGGCTTGCGGCGCGCGGGCACAATCTGGAAGTGCTGGCCGATTTCTCGGGCTGGATGGGCGGCGGCCAGGCGGTCCTGCACATGTCGGATACGGGGGTGAATTACGGCGCGTCCTCGCCGCGCAAGGATGGCGCCGCCGTGCCGGAGGCGCCGCCGTATTTCGGGCCGCATCCGCGTTAATCGGTCTTTCCAACTTCCGCTTGACAGCCTCACTTTGCACACGGAGGTACGCGCAGTCTAGTCCGGGGCTGTCCGACGAGCTAGATGAAGAGATCGACCGCGACCTTGAACACTAACGCGAGTTTTTTTGCCTGCTCCTTGCTAATGGACCGCTTCCCGCTCAGGACCTCTGAAACCCGACCGCGAGTGCCGAACACTGGCAGCAGATCCCTGCCTGTTCGTCCGCTCGTCTCCATCAAGTAGGCCAGCATTTCGTTGGGAGCAACCGCAGGCAGAGGATGATGCCGATCATCGTAAGCCTGGACCAATATCGCCATGGTTTCCAGGAGTGCGGACTCCTCAGGGGACAAGCGCTCCTCGCCCTTGTCCATCAATTGTTCCACCGCGGCAACCATATGGTCGTACTCTTCCTCGGTATCGATGGCTTTGACGACGATACGGTTTGCAAGCCGGGCGTATTTCTTGGGGTCGACGGCCAGCGTAGCGCTCATGATTTCCACGCTCCTTTCACATATTCCTTGTGCGTCATGATGCAGCGGATGAACAGCACCCTCCGCGTGAAGTTCATCTCCGCAATGAGCCTGTACTTGTTGCCTCCGATGTCGAAGACAACGTGCGGGGCCACAAAATCCGCCGTGTTGAACGACTGTTTCACGTCCGCGAAACTGGACCAGGCCGCCCGTTTGGCGACTCGATACCAATGGTCCATGGCGCTCCGAGCATGCGGATGCTCCTCGCAGAAGTTCCGAATCGCCTTGTGGCTGACAACGTGCATCCAGGGCCGATGCCATGGTCCCACAATGGGACCGCTCTGTCAACGCCGGCCTGATTGAAGCATTCGAATCGCTCCCTTTTGGTCCGGAGAGGTTGTTGGAAACCATGGTTTTGGGGAGCCACTCATGGGCCCCCAGGAATGCTACTTTCCAACTCGGCGCTCTCTGTTTGACAGCGCCGCCCACGCCCTGCCGATCGTCGTTCACGTCGTTCACCGAGCGCCTTGACTTGCACCAGCAGGCGCGTATAAACTTTTATACATGCCGGTTGTATGGACGATGAAAAACAGATCCGCTGGGTAGGGTCTGCCTACGGCGATCTGCTGGCATTCCCAGAAGGAAGCGGGTTTCCAGTTCGGAAAGGTCCAGGCCGGGCTCGATCCGGCCGACCTGGAAGCCGTTCGACGATGTGGGCGCCGGTACCAGAGAGATTCGCATCCGGGACGCCAGCCAGAAGAAGACTCGGGCGACCAGCAAGCGGGACAAGGCTATTGCCGCAGCGCGCTATCGCGCCGAGGTCAACGCGAGGAGGGAAAAGGAATGAAGATCGACACCGAAATCCGCCACGCGACAAAACCGGGAGCGAACCTCTTCCTGGAACTGGGCTTTACGCCGGACGAGGCCAAACGTCTACAGGCTGCGTCCCGCAAACAGATCGATGCCACGCAGCTTCTGAAGCGGGAGCTGATGGAAGAGCTGTCTGTCTGGATTGCGAAACATCACCTGAAGCAGGCCGAGGCCGCCGAGATTCTGATGGTCTCGCGCCCGCGTGTGTCCGACGTGGTGAACAAGAAAACGGCCAAGTTCACCATCGATACGCTCGTGGAAATGCTCAGCCGGGTCGGCAAGCCGGTCAAGCTTGCAATCGGTTGACCAGTTGATGACGGGCGGAGAGGTAGTTGGAAACCACGGTTTCCAGGAAGCCAACTTCTGGGTCCCAGACCCGCAGTTTTCTACCGAGCCCTCTCCATAACCGTACGCAGGATGCTGTTGATCCGGGTCGAATAGCCCTCGCCATACTGCATTAGCCAGTCGTAGACCTCTCGGTCGATGCGAGCGGCCACCAGCACCTTTGGCGTTCGGCGGAATTGCGCCAGTTGCTCATCGGTCAGGGGAGGGATGTCCGAGTAATCGATATCGGAATCGTCTCCGGCGGCCTGCCGCTTCGCAATCCGGGACAGGACGGCCTTTTGCTTTTTATTCAGCGGCTTGCTGAATATAGATTCGGCGCTCGCGCTTATTAGCTTCTCGGGCCGAGATGATGCGGATGGTTTCTTCTTCGCCATTTCCATGCTCCATGCGATATACGTGAACGACCAGCATCACGGCCCCCTCCGCGGCTCCAATAGCGTGCCACCGCTGTTCGCCACTCACGATGCGGTCCTTGCAGAAGATTACATGGGGATCGTCAAAAACGTGTGCCGCACTCTCGAACGCGATGCCACCGTGATTCAGTTGGTTGATCCGGTTCTTTTCGCGGTTCCATTCAAATCGCACCGTTATACAAAATGTATAACGTTGACCGGAGGAAGTCAACGGTCCAGCCCTGCTTCCATCGTAAGGCGCTGCGGTGCGGCTATTTCATCCCCATGGGTAGCCGGCACGCCGGCCATGCGGATTTTGATCGTTTATGTCAGGTAGGACAGGCCTGCCGAGGGCACAACCCTGGCCGCCGGCCTCGACCCCGGGGCGCAAGCGCGTCCAAATGGGCCAATTTCACAAAACCGCAAACCCCTAGTCAATAGGGCGGCGCGAGGCGCGTGAACTCGAACCGCACCGGGTCCAACCCGCGTCCCGCCAGTTGGCGCGCGCATTCCGGCACGCTATCGCCGATGGCCTCGATGCGCCGCAGCGGAAGATCCTCCGGCGTATAGATCTCCAGCGCGATGTATTTGCCCGTGAGGGCGCGGCGCTCGTCCAGGTCCAGACGATCTGGCGAACGGCCGATGGCACGTTGCGGTTCTTTAACGGCGGATATTGTCACAGTGCTGTGGCCCTAGAACAATAAGTGTAGCGCGACTTGCAGGATGCGCGGCGCCGCTGTCGTCGAGATCTGGCCGAAGGTCAGGTCCGATATGGTCGTGTCGGGATTCCCGAACTGCGTGTGATTGAAAACGTTGAAAGCATCGCCGCGCAATTCGAGCGTGGCCTGCTCCCGTATCTTGAATTTCTTGGCGATCGCCAGATCCACATTCGTCGCGCCGGGTCCGCGGAAGGCGTTGCGCCCCAAGGTGCCGTAGGTGTAGGCCGGAAGCTGCGAAGCGTCCGTCTGCGCGATGGAATCCAGGTTCAGCAGGCGGGTGTTGGAGAAATTGCCGGGATTGAAGTAATAGTTTCCGGCGTTGCCATTGATGGTCTGATACGACTGCGGGTTCATGATGCCTATTGAGTTGCCCACCAAATCGGCCCTGACATAGCCTGCATCGCCCGCACCGGAGGGTCCCGGGTCGTTGTGCGTAGTGTTCAGGCCGGCGTAAACATCCAACGGGAACCCGGTGTGCCAGGTCACGATGGGATAGAGGCTCCATCCCGAGGTGAGCGCCTTGGGGCCGCTTTGCCAGAGATGGTCGAAGGGCAGATCCCAGCCTCCCGAGAAGACCACTGCGTTGCGGACGTCCGTATCGCCGGACGCATAGAATTCATTCGGGTTGTAATACGGTACATTACTGTTGCGTTGGCGGAACCCGGAGACATTGTCCAGTTCGTGAGACCACGTGTAGCCGAAGGTAAAGAAACTCGAACCCCAGCCATGCATGTTGCTGACGGTCTTCCGCAGGTTGACCGTCATCCCGTTATAGTTGGCGTGGGTAATGTTCTGGAACTCGTCCAGGTAGCTGTAATTGCTGTAGCTCCGCGAATTGGTGCCCAGCGGAAAGGGGTTCACGTCCACCAGGCCGGTGAGCCCGTGTGCCTGGTAGCCCAGATAGGAGAGCTCCAGCACCATGTTTCCGGCCAACTGTTGCTGCACCGAAAGATTGTACTGGTAAACGTAGGGCGTACGCAGGTGCGGATCGACGAAGTACACGCCGCCGCCACCGAACGGGAGGAACCCCGCGGCGCCGAAATCGATGTTGGTGGCGGGCGGTTTGGATGGAAACGGATTGACTGCGCCCGCCGCCCCGTAGGGGTCCGACAGTCCGGCCGACGCGCCGCCGCTGCTCCCCGCCGGGAAAACATCGGCGAACCCGAAGAAGGGCGCCTGCCCGTTGAATTGCAGGTTGTCTTCGCCTTTCAGGATGTCGTAGAACACCCCAAAGCCGCCGCGCAGGCTGGTTTTGGAGTTGCCGAAAACGTCCCAGGCAAAACCGGCGCGTGGCGCCCAGTCCTTGCGGTCGGGGAAATTGGAGCCTCTGGGCGCGCCGGGATCGCCTGGAAATACCAGCCCCTCCGGAGCGTTCGGGAAGCGCGTCGACTGCATGCCGGGAATGAATGAGAATGTCCGCCCCTGCTCGTCGTACTTCGGCTGCGCGTACTCGTAGCGGAGTCCCAGCGTCAGTGTAAGGCGAGGGGAAACCTTCCAGGTATCCTGCCCGTATCCCGCATACTGATCCGAGCGAATGTTGGAAGGCGCTTTGCCGAACTCGAGAAACTCATCAGGCAAACCCATCAGGAAATCCGCCAGATCGAACCCGGAGCCGACGCCCGTGCTGGGGCCGTAGAAGAAATACTCCCCATCCACATAAAAGTCGTACACGGTGTTGTTTTGATAGGGCGAAAAATAGAAGCCGAATTTCAAGCTGTGCCGGCCCTTGGTCCACGAAACGTTGTCGTACAACGCATAGGTGTTATCGACTTCCCGCGTGGGGCCCTGCGGGCTGAAGCCCACCTGCATCCCGGTGCCAAGGAAGCCCAAAATGGGCGGTCCGGTATTCTGGTCGGGCGTGATGTTGATGCCCAGCGCACTGGCATCGGGCTGCTTCGTCGCGGGGATAGCCTGTGTGTGATCCAGCCGTTGGGCGGTCACCCGCAGTTCGTTCAATAAGGCGGGCGTGAACGTATGCGTATAGTTCAGCGTCCCGGAAAAGACGTCGTTCCCGCTGGTGACCGGGAAGCCGGGCACGTCGGCGGCCGAGAACGGAGTGTATTGCGGATAAAGCTGGTGAGTGAAAGTGAAACCGATAATGTCCCGGGTAGTCGCGTTGTAGTCTAACTTGCCGAGGTACTCATTGTAGTTGGCAACGGCCGGCGCTTGCGGAAACAGGAAACCGGAGGCCGTGATGGGGATCAGGTTGTTGGCAAAATAAGCCTTGGCCACCGGATCGATGCGGTTCGGATCGATGATGCCCTGCGCAGCCAGGTTAGGATCGGACTGGAAGTACGGATTGTTCGCCAGGAAAGCCGCTACCTGAGCCTGTCCCGCGCTCCCCGAAAAATTGCCCTGCGCTTCCTGCGGCGTATAGACCGTGGTCTCGGACAATGCTTCAAGCGAGGTCTGCCGCTGGCCCTCGTACGAAAAGAAAAAGAATACTTTGTTGCGGCCATTCACGACCTTGGGGATTACGATGGGGCCGCCGATGGTGCCCCCGAACTGGTTGCGCTTCAGCACCCCAACCGGCAGGCCCTGTTGGTTATTGAAGAAGCTATTGGCGTCGAAGTCCGTATTGCGCACGTAGTCGTATGCCGTGCCATGCAGGGTATTGGTGCCGCTCTTGGTGACGATGCTCACGATACCGCCCGCATTGCGCCCGTATTCCGCCCCATAATTGTTTTCCAGTACTTTGAACTCCGCCACGGCGTCCGGATTAGGGTTGGCCACCACTTCGTTTCCCAGCAGGCTGTTGTTGTTGCCGCCATCGAGCAAGTAGGTGACCGAGTCCGTGCGTTGCCCGCCAATACTGTAGCTTCCCGCCGCGCCCGAGTCGGGGTTGGTGGGCGTGACGCCGGGTTGCGTCTTCAGCAGGTCCAGGGTGTTGCGCCCGTTTAGCGGCAATTCGAAGATTGCCTCACCTGTCACGACTGCACCCACGGTGGCGTTCTCCGTCTCCACCTGGCTGCCCGTGCTTTCCACTACCACCGTATCGGTCAACTTGCCGACGGGAAGCTGGATATCCACGCGCATGTTCTGGTTGATCTCCAGGGCATTCTGGGGCACCATCGTGACCTTCTCAAATCCGCTGGCGCTCGCGGTAACTTTATACTTGCCGATCGGCAGCGGCAGTGCCTGGTAGAAGCCCGAGGAGTCGGTGTGGATGTCCTTGCGGGAATTGGTTTCCAGGTTGGTTACGGTCACGCTGGCATTCGCCACAACCGCGCCGGAGGGGTCGGTAACCACCCCCGTGATCTTGCCGGTGGCGTCTTGCGCCAGCAGGCAGGCCGGGAGCAGAAGCGCCCCCAGAATGAATGCACGTATAGCCCGAGAGCCGTTAAACATACACTACCCCCTTGAAAAACTCCGTCTTGTGAGAATTTCAAGTAGGTTAGCACGGGCCGAGGCCAACTAGCAAGCCTCTGTAAGGCAGGTTGATTAGCTGTGGGGCAGGCCATCGTNNACGATCGTCTGCGCCACGCCTACTAGCACTAGCTGCCGCTACTGCCGCTATCGCGCCGTTTCAGCGTAGGCCGTTCGTCCTGATCCGCCGGCTGCTTGTCATTGTCGTCCACGGGACCCGTGCCGCTGCCGGGACTGCGCCGCAAGGTCGGGCGGCTCGGATCGTCCTTGCCCTTCTCCAACTTCTTGTGGTTGTGCAGCGAGTACAGGCGCGCCTTGACGTCGTTGAACTCNNTTGAACTCCGAGGTGTTGACCACATACTCGGGTTTGGCCACCAGGATCTTCTGAATCTCCTTCTGGGAGGTCGCAATGCGGTCGTCCGTCATGGGGTGCGTCGCAAACACCTTGGAGACGCTGCCGGGCTTCCGCTTTTCCATGGTCTGGATCTTCTCGAAGAAGTCCACGAACGAGGTCGGATCGTAACCCGCCTTGTACATGTACTGCAGGCCGAGGAAGTCCGCTTCGCGTTCCATGCTGCGGGTGAAGGCCAGGAACCCCATGGGGATGGCCAGGCTCGCGCCTTGATAGATGGCGTAACCGGTCCAGCCGCCGCTCATGATCATCACCGGAATCATGGCGATTTGGGCCAGTTCGCCGCGGGTAGCCTGCCGCGTGCCGTGGCGCGCCGCCACATGGGCGATCTCGTGCGCCATCACCCCCGCCAACTCGGATTCGCTTTCCGCCTTAAGGATCAAGCCCGAGTTCACAAAGAAGAACCCGCCCGGTAAGGCGAAAGCGTTCACCTCTTCGGAATCGAGCACCTTGATGGTGAACGGAACTTTGGCGTCGGAATTGCGCACCAGGTTCTGGCCGACCCGGTTCACGTACTCGGCGACGATCGGATCATCGACGAGTTTCGCCTGGCGCTCGACTTCCTGCGCCAGCCGTTTGCCAAGGGCGATCTCTTTCTCCAGAGACCAGAAATTGACACCTTTGCCCACGTCCCGATTGCCGATTTCGTCGGGATCGTTCTTCTTGTCGTCGGCAAAAGAGCAGTTTGGCAGCAGGGTGAAAGCTGCCAGAAGGGCCACGGGCACTGCTGAGAAGCGGTTCATGAGGGAACTCCCTTACTCTCACTATACGCCCAATTGGGTGTACCTGTATCGCTACAGTGTATACGTACGGCGCGGCTGGCGGGTTGCGACGCTATTGCAATTGGAGGGCGGGCAATNNGATTGGCCGCCCCACATCAGCCCTAAATCGCGCTGCTTGAGCTGGAGCCGTCGCGCCGCTTCAGCGTGGGCCGTTCGTCCTGATCGGCCGGCTGCTTATCGTTGTCGTCCACCGTGCCCGTGCCGCTGCCCGGACTCCGCCGCAAGGTCGGGCGGCTAGGGTCGTCCTTGCCCTTGTCCAACTTCTTGCGGTTGTGGAGCGAGTACAGCCGCGCCTTGACGTCGTTGAACTCCGAGGTGTTGACCACGTACTCCGGCTTGGCTCCCAGGATCTTCTGAATCTCGTTCTGGGAGGCTGCGATGCGGTCGTCCGTCATGGGGTGCGTCGAAAACACCTTGGCGACGCTGCCGGGCTTCTTCTTTTCCATGGTCTGAATCTTCTCGAAGAAGTCCACGAACGAGGTCGGATCGTAGCCCGCCTTGTACATGTACTGCAGGCCGAGGTAATCCGCTTCGCGTTCCATGCCGCGCGTGAAAGCCAGGAATCCCATGGGGATCGCCAGGCCGGCGCCCTGCCGGATGGCGTAGCCGGCCCAGCCGCCCATGAAGAGCAGCGGAATCGTCGCGATGTTGATCAGTTCCCCGCGGGTAGCCTGCCGCGTGCCGTGGCGCGCCGCCACGTGGGCGATCTCGTGCGCCATCACGCCCGCCAGTTCGGATTCGCTATCCGCCCTCAGGATCAAGCCCGAGTTCACGAAGAAGTACCCGCCTGGCAGCGCGAATGCATTCACCTCTTCGGAATCCAGCACCTTGATGGTGAACGGAACCTTGGCGTCGGAATTGCGCACCAGGTTCTGACCGACCCGGTTCACGTACTCGCCGATGATCGGGTCGTCGACGATCTTGGCCTGGCGCTCGACTTCGTTCGCCAGTTGCTTGCCGAGGGCGATCTCCTTCTCCAGAGACCAGAAGTTGACGCCTTTGCCCACGTCCCGATTGCCGATTTCGTCGGGATCGTTCTTCTTGTCCTCGGCAAAGGAGCCGCTTGGCAGAAGGGCGAGAACCGCCAGACACGCTACGGGGATCGTTGAGAGGCGCTTCATGAGTGCAAAACTCCTGTTACTTCACTATACGCCCAAATGGGCGCACCTGTACTGCTGGGTAGTGGGTCAATTTGCGTAGCATCACCTTGGAGGGCGGACAATCGTGGCCGCAGCCGCCTTTNNCGGCTGCGGGCAGAATTGCCCGCCCTCCAATTGGATACTGGATCGCTGAACTGCTTACGTGCAGGGGGGCTGGCGGGTTACTCCACGAAATCGCGCCGTTTGATGGTGGGAGGGCCGCCGTCGGACGAATCGCCGGCGGGCGCCCCGCTGCCCGGAGACCGGCGCAGTACCGGCCCGGTGGGATCTTTCTCCATGGAGCGCAGCTTGCGCTGGTTCTCGATAGCCAGCAGACGTCCGCGCACTTCCACGTATTCCGAAGTATTCACTACGTATTCCGCCCGCTGCGGCAGGATCTTCTGGATCTCAGCCTGGGTTTTCGTCAGCCGGTCGTCGTTCATGGGGTGACTGGAGAAAACTTTGGCGATGGCCCCGGGCTTCCGCTTTTCGAGCGACGTCATCTTCTCGAACATGTCGATGGACGCCGTCGGGTCGTAGCCGGCTGCATAAAGGTACTGCAAACCCAGGTAATCCGCTTCGGCCTCAAACCCACGCGAGAACGACAGGAAAGTCATGGGGATAGCCACGCCCGCGGCTTGCCGGATGGCATAGCCGCCCCAACCTCCCAGCAAGATCAGGGGCAGAGTGGCGATGTTGGCAACCTGTGCGCGGCAAGCCTGCCGGGTCATGTGGCGGGCGGCTACGTGGGCGATTTCGTGCGCCATGGCGCTGGCCATCTCGGCTTCGGTTTCCGCGGCCGTCAACAGGCCGGTATTGACGAAGACGAATCCACCGGGGAGAGCGAAGGCATTCAGCGTGGGGTCGTCGATCACCTGGAAGGTGAACGGCACCTTGGCGTCGGAGTTGCGCGCCAAGTTCTGGCCCATCCGGTTCACGTACTCGGTGACGATCGGGTCGTCCATCAGCTTCGCCTGGCGCTGCACCTCTCCGGCCAGTTGCTTGCCCATGGCGATCTCTTTTTCGATGGAGTAGCAGTTGAAGCCGCCCACGTCGCGGTTGCCGATTTGGCCCGGATCGCTCTTCTTGTCATCGCCAAACGCGGCCGTTAGGGATGCAACCAACAGCACCGCGCTGGCCCAGCCCAGCCGCATGACACGCCTCCTTAAGCGCATATAACGTATATTCATGATAATGGGTTTCGAAACGGTTGCAAAATCTCAGGATGAATTGTGGCTCCAGTACGCGGACGAGTTTCCCGTCCGCCAGCGCCTGGTCTACTTGAACCATGCCGCCGTGTCGCCGTTGTGCCGGCCCGCGGCGGAAGCCATGCGCTGGATGGCCGCGGATGCCATGGAATACGGCAGTCTGCACTATGGGCAGTGGCTGGAGACCTATGAAGGCGTGCGGGTGGCGGCGGCGCGGTTAATCGGGGCCGCCCGAAGCGAAATCGCGCTGATGAAGAACACCTCCGAAGGCATCGCCACCATCGCCATGGGCCTGGACTGGCGCGCGGGCGACAAAGTNNCATCGCGTGGACCTGGAAGCCATCGGCGAAATCTGCCATCGCCATCGCTGCGCCTTTCTGGTGGACGCCATCCAAGGGCTGGGCGCGTTCCCGGTGGACGTGCGGCGGGCGCACATCGATGCGCTGGCGGCCGACGGCCACAAATGGCTGTTGGGGCCGGAGGGTTGCGGAATCCTGTTCGTTTCGCAGGAGTTTCAAGAGTCGGTGCGGCCCGTGGAATTCGGCTGGACCAACGTGGCGGGCTATGCGGATTACGCTTCGCGCGACATGACCCTAAGGCAGGACGCCGGCCGCTACGAGTGCGGCACGCTCAACACCATTGGCTGCTATGGGTTGCGCGCGTCGATCGAGTTGCTGCTGGAGGTCGGCGTCGAAGCCGTGGCGCCGGCTGTCCAGCGGCTGGGCGATCTGGTCGCCGAGGGAGTTCAAGCCAAAGGTTATGAGGTGCTCGGCCAGCGCACGCCGGCCAACGGGGCGGGCATCGTCAGCTTCCGCAAGGCTGGCCTGGAGGCCTCGTCCATCATGCAGAAGCTAAGTGCTGCCGGCGTCACGGCTGCCCCGCGTCAGGGGTGGGTGCGGGTGTCGCCGCACTTCTATATCAGTCCCGACGATATCGGACGCTTGCTGGAGGCGTTGCCGTGACGACGCGTCCCGCGTCGTGGCTGGTGCTCGGTGGCTGGTGGCTGGCGAGTGGTTGCCTGGCGCTGGCAGCCGTCCCCTCCCCCGAAAGCTATTTCGGCCAGCGCATGGGCGCGGACCATCTGGTCCTCGACTGGGACAAGGTCATCTCCTATTTTCAGACGATCAAGGCCAATTCCGACCGCATCCGCGTGGATGAGTTGGGCAAGAGCACCGAAGGCCGGCCGTTCATTGCCGCCACGATCGCCTCACCCGAGACGCTGCGGAGCCTGGACCGCTACCGCGAAATCCAGCGCCGCCTGGCCGATCCCCGCCTGACTTCGGAAGCCGAAGCCCAAGATCTGATCGCCGAGGGCAAGACCGTCGTCCTGATCACCTGCTCGATTCATTCCACGGAGTTGGCATCCACCCAAACCGCCATCGAGTTCGCCCATCGCCTGCTCACCCAAGACACGCCCCGCGTCCGCGCCATTCTCCAAAACACGATCTTCCTGCTAGTGCCGTCGCTCAATCCGGATGGCGTGGACATCGTCACGCGCTGGTACCGCCGCACCCTTGGCACGCCCTTCGAGGGCACCGGTCCACCCGAGCTTTACCAGAAATACGTCGGCCACGACAACAATCGCGACTGGTACATGTTCACCCAGAAGGAAACGCAACTGACCGTCGCCAAGTTGCACAACGTCTGGCATCCGCAGATCGTCTACGACGTGCACCAGATGGGTTCCAACGCCGCGCGCATCTTCGTGCCGCCGTGGCTGGACCCCATCGAACCCAATATCGACGCCATCCTGATGCAGGAATCCAACATGATCGGGACGGCCATGGCGTCGGACCTGACCGCTGCCGGCCAGCAGGGCGTCGCCATCCACGCCATGTACGATTTCTGGACGCCGTCGCGCCACTACCAGGCGTTCCACGGCGGCATGCGCATCCTCACCGAATCGGCCAGCGCCAAACTGGCCAGCCCCATCACGGTGGAACCCGGCCAGCTCGAACGCGACGCGCTGGGCTACAACGCGCGCGAGCGAAGCTGGAATTTCCTGGAACCGTGGCCGGGCGGCGTCTGGCGCTTGCGCGACATCGTGGACGACCAACTGATCGCCATGGAGTCGTGCCTCTACCAGGCGGCCTTGCATCGCGAAGAGTTGCTGCGCAACTTCTACAAAATCGGGCAGCGTCAGGTGGCGCGGAAATCGCCGTGGGGGTTCGTGATTCCAGCGGCGCAGCGCGATCCGGGTGCCACGCGAAAGCTGTTGGAGACGCTGGCGTTCGGCCAGGTGGAGATCGAGCACAATGCCGCCGGAGACCACGTCATCCGGATGGCGCAGCCTTACAGCGGCTGGGCCAAGGCGCTGCTCGAGCGGCAGCACTATCCCGATATGCGGCTCTATCCCGGCGGGCCTCCGCAGCGGCCTTATGACGTAACGGCCCACACGCTGCCGCTGCTGATGGGTGTGCGCGTGGATGCCGTGGAATCGCCGGTTGCGAGTTCTCCAGGCGGAGTCCCGGCGCTTACCCGCGGCCTGCCTGCTTCCGACAGCCAAACCTGGAAGATCGTCAATGGACTTTGGGCTGCGGGCAGCGCTGTGTGGCGGAATACCGCTACCGGCGATTTCGCGCTTGCGGGCGAGGGAGCCGGATTTAAGCGCGTCCAGCGGCCGCGTATCGGCCTGTACCGCAGCTTCATCCCCAACAACGACGAAGGCTGGACCCGCTGGCTGCTCGAAGAGTTCGGCTTCGCCTACACCCGGCTCGAGAACCAGGAAATCCAGGCCGGCGGCTTGCGGCAACATTTCGATGTCATCGTGTTCCCCGATGCGAGTCCGGGGTCCATGGAAGACGGCTACCGTCCAGGCACCATGCCGCCGGAATTCACGGGCGGCCTGGAAACCAAAGGCGCGGATGCGCTGCGCGAGTTCGCCTCCGTCGGCGGCACCCTGATCTTCCTGAACCGCGCCTCCGAATATGCCACGATGCACCTTGGCGTGGCGGCCCGCAACGTGGTGCATGGTGTTTCCAATAGCGAGTATTATTCGCCCGGCTCGCTGCTGAACGCGCGTCTCGATACGCACCATCCGCTGGCGGCGGGCTTGCCCGAGGATCTGGCCATCTGGTCCGAACTGAGCCCCGCTTGGGACATCCAGGGGAACACGCAGGAGAGCGCCCCGGTGCGCTATCCGGATGCGAATCTGCTGGCCTCGGGCTGGCTGTTGGGCGAGAAATACCTGGCTGGCAAGGCCGCCCTGGTGGATGCCCGGCTGGGCTCCGGCCACATCATTCTGTTCGGAATGCGGCCCCAATATCGCGCGCAAAGCTACCAAACGTTTAAACTGTTCTTCAACGCGCTACTCTATTAATTAACACACGCGCTTGCATTTGTCCGTCCATTCAGGCAAGCTGGTACGTTTCCTACAAGTTCATGCGGGTACGCGTTCTCTATCACGACCATTGTTTCGACGGCGCAGCTTCCGCCGCATATTTCACCCGTTTCATGCAGGGCGTCTTCTACCCTGAAGCGGAATATGTCTACACCGGGATGGCCCACAAGGCATCCCAATTGTTTGAGGACAGCCTTTTCGATGGCGACGTCAACGCCATCGTGGATTTCAAATACTCCAGCGATCCGCGCCTGACCTGGTGGTTCGACCACCATCAGAGCGCCTTCCTCACCCCGGAAGACGCCGAGAACTACCGCCAGGACCACAGCGGCCGCAAGCTCTACGACCCCACGTACAAATCCTGTACCTCGTACATCTGCGCCACCGCCAGGGAGCGCTTCGGTTTCGCCGCCCCCGACCTGGATCAGCTCGTCCAGTGGGCCAACATCATCGACGGCGCGCAATATCCCGACGCCAAGACCGCCGTGGAGTTGGGCGCGCCGGCCATGAAGCTGACGCTGGTGATCGAGGGCGCGAAAGGGTCCGCGATGATTCACAAGGTTATCGGCTGGATGCAGCACCGCAAGCTGGAGGACATCGCCGCGGAGCCGGAGATCCAGGCGCTATTCGAGCCGTTGTACCAGCGGCACCTCGATTCGGTGGGCCTGATCGGCGGGCGCGCCACCGAGGACGACGGTGTGGTGTTCTTCGATCTCACGGGCTACGACCTGGAAGGCTACAACAAGTTCATCCCGTATTACCTGTTCCCGAATTGCACCTACACGGTGTCGGTAAGCCCTTCCAGCTTTCGCACCAAGATCTCGGTGGGATCGAACCCCTGGGCGCCTGAGGTGCCCAAGCACAACCTGGCCAGCATCTGCGAGCGCTACGGCGGCGGCGGACACGCGCGCGTGGGCGCTATCAGCTTCGAGCCCGGCGCGCTGGAAAAGGCCCGCGCAGTGGCCGCCGAGATCGTGGCGGAGTTGAAGCAGTAGGACAGGCCTCCTGGCCTGTCCATGATGGCACACGCTTTAGCCTGTTGTGGACAGGCCGGAGGCCTGTCCTACAAATCCCTCAGGCTCTCTTCGATCAGCTTCCGGGTGCCCTCGTACGGCTCGCCCTGGCCTTCGAACTCCATGGAAAAATAGCCGCGATATCCGGCGGCCTTGGCGATGTCGAAGGTCTTCGCCATACTCACGCGGAAAATCTTGCCGTTGTCGACTTCGGAATCCTTCACGTGCGAGATATTGTAAGCGTGGCGGAACATGGCTTCGACGGCCCTGTAGTTGAAATCTTCGTCGCCTTTCATCATGGAGTTGCCGAAATCCGGCAGACCGCGCAGCCACGGGCTCGCCACCGCGTCGATTACTTTCACCAGGAAGAAGGCGTCCTCGGTGACCAGATCGTCGTTCTCCAGGTTGATCATGACGTTCTTCGCCGCGCCGTATTCGGCGACCTGCCGCAAGCTTTCCGACGCGCGCCCCACGTCGGGCGCGGCGCCCCGCGCTCCCTGGATGTGGACGCGAATGCTGGGCGATCCCACCGCCACGGCCACGTCCACCCATTTCCGGCTGCCCGCAATAGCTTTGTCGCGCCGGGCGGGATCGGTATCGTATAAGCTGGCGCCCACGCTGGTGGGGATGTTCACGATATGCGCATGCGCCTGCTCCACCGCGCGCCGCAGTTCGTCGAGATACGCGGGCTCGGTGGATGGAAAATGCTCACTGAGCGGCTCGATGTTGTGGATGCCGAACTTCTCCGCCACCATGGCGGCAAATTCGGTCAGCTTGAGGTCGGCGTGGCCGGGCCGGTCCATGAAATTGCGGAAGGGGTAGGAAGCCACCGCCAGCCTGTCGCGCGGCGCGGCAGGAAAGTGGATGTCCGGCGCGGCGGCCGGTCGCGCTTGGGGCGCGGCAGCGAGGGCGGCACAGCTTGCGATGAAGGTGCGGCGAGTGATCGAGGGCATGGCAACCTCCAGCATAGCGCGGCGGTTGAGGCAGCGGTATCATCAGACATAATGCGAACGACCCTGGATATTGACGATCGCATTCTGCGGGAGGTGAAAGCTATCCGCGAGAGTGAAGGCCGGTCCATGGGAGCGGTCTTATCCGAGTTGCTGGCCGACGCGCTGGCTCGCCGTCGCACGTCCCGCGCGCGGCCGCCATTCCGCTGGACCTCGCGTCCCATGAACGCGCGGGTAGATTTGGCCAATAAGGATGCCGTCTACGCGGCCCTGGATGCCGGCCGGCGATGAAACCATTCTTCTCTACGCTTCGGATCGGTCCAGCGAACAATACCGCGCGGCCAACCGCTTTTTGGCGCAGTGTACAGCCGGCCCCGCTTACACCGGCGAGGCGCTAGTGATTAGCTGTGGGGCAGGCCATCGTTTTTCGTGGCCTGCCGAGTTCGAGCACGGTGCGCAGACGACAAACAACGATCGTCTGCGCCACGCCTGGCACCGGAACTGTACAGTCAATTCGCGGATACTACGCTAGCGAACATCACCGCGCTCCTGGCGCTCCCCAACGTCAGAACCATCGCGGAACAGGATGGCTTCCTGGACGCTTACCGGCGCGTTACCGCGAATCACGGTGTGTGCACGCTTTACACCCGGGACCGCGATTTCCGGAAGTTCGAATGTCTCGAAGTCCGCGATCCGTTCTTGCCCTAACATAGCGAGTCCACCGATCTGCGATACTGCGCTTTGGATCTCCCCAACCGCTACGACCGCGCGCCGTCCGCCTGGCTGGAAGGGATCTTCCTGCTGCTCTGCGCCGCTATCCTGACCTGGCAACTGCTCCTGCCTGGATTCATCGGCATGGCCAACAACGGCGACTTTCCGAAGGTGGCCGGTCCATTGTGTCTGGAAGGCGCGGATCGTGAGACCGAGAAATTCGAATATTTTCAACCCGTCTATGTGCGCGGGCCCGCTTCCTGCTATAACCCTCATATCCCCTCCTCTGAGATCGTGCCGGCGTGGCTGGCTTCGTCGCTGGAGCTTGTCCTCGGCGACAAGACACACTTTGACATCCGCTGGCTCGGTGCCCTGCATGCCCTGATCTTCACCGCCGTCTACTATCTGCTGCTCCTTCTGCTACGGCCGCTGCACTTAGTTGCCCGCATAGTCATGGCCCTGGCCGCATTGTGGATCTTCGCCGACGTGGGATTCGTAGCCTACCTCAACACCTTCTATTCGGATGTGCCCGCGATGCTGGGCGGTCTGGCCGCCATCTTCCTGGCCGTGCTGCTGGCGCGAAGCCAGAGGGCCGGTCTGCCCCTCCTCGGCCTCTTCGGGCTGGCGGCGTTGTTCTTCGTCACCTCGAAGGCGCAGCATGCGCTCTATGGCGCGATCCCGTTGTCTGCCGCCATCTGGTTTGGCTGGCGGTCGCGCAACCCGCGCGGCCGGCTCGTGGCGGGACTGGTGGCAGTCGCTTTAGTCGCGGGCATGATCTGGGTGATCGGCCGTACGCCGGGCTGGTATACGGCGCAATCGAGATTCAATCTGATCTTTCTCAAGATCGCACGCGCCTCCACAACGCCGGCGCAAGATCTGCGCGAGTTGGGCCTCAATGAAAGCGATGCACGCTACTCGGGTATGCACGTCTACCTGCCGGGCAACCCGATGTTAGAGGAAGCGTACCGCAACCGGTTTTATGCGCACACCAGTTACTCGAAGGTGGCCATGTTCTACCTGCGGCATCCCGCCAGAGCCATCCGGATATTGCGATCGGACTTGCGATTGGAAGCCCCACTGCGCCGTGTGTACGGGAACTTCCCCAAGAGTTACGGGCGGCCACCCGGCGCGCAAACCAACCAGTTCGGCACATGGAGCTCCTTGCGTATCTGGTTTTTCCAGTTATGGCCCGAACACATCGCGGTTTGGTACGCGCTGGCGATTCTTTCCGCGCCATGGCTGGCAATCTACGAGAAATCGCGATTTCGCAGCGCGCTCTTATGGACTACGCTCGCCGTAGCTCTGGCCGGAGCTGGCGAATTCTGCGTAGCGTCGTTGGCGGACGGCGCCGAAACTTTCCGCCATTTGTGGATGTTCCACGTTTTCACGGATGTCACGATTTTCCTGGCGCTCGTTCTCGTGGCCAGCCAAGTGCAGCACTGCGTGAGTCATGCTCGCTCTAGCGGCGCTAGCCTTAACCCTCCCCCTGCATTTTGAACCAAATCGGGGCCAAGCGGAGCCACCGGCCCGTTACGTGGCTGTGGCGCCCCGCTACACTCTGGCTCTTTCCGACACAGCCATCGCCATGCAATTCCCGCGCGGCGGATCGTTGCGGATGAACATACCGCGCACCGTGCCGGAAGCCGCCGATCCCCTGCCTGGAAGAACCAATTACTATCTCACCGCCGATCCGGCCGCTTGGCGCACCGGCGTTCCTAACTATGCGCGCGTCAGCTATCGGTCGATATTTCGCGGCGTGGACCTGCTTATCTACGGAAACCAGCAAGAGATCGAGTATGACTGGGTCGTCGCGGCGGGAGCCGATCCGTCGGCGATCCGGTTCTCGTTCACCGGCGCGTCGCGCCTGCGCGTGGATGCCGATGGCGACCTGGTCCTGGAAACGGCGGGCCGCGAGCTACGGCATCGGAAGCCTTATATTTATCAGGTCGAAGACGGGCGTCACCGCGAAATCGAGGGCGGATTTGTACTGGCGCACAACGGGCAGGTGCGCTTTCGGGTGGGTGCGTATGACCGGCGCCGCCCTCTTGTCATCGATCCGCAGTTGGTCTATGCCGCGGGCTTCGGCGGCAGCGGGTATGTATACACCCAACTGAGAAACTGGTTCTACGCCGATAGCGGCGCTGGAATCGCAGTGGGTCCCAATGGCGACGCTTATGTCACGGGCCTGGCGTACTCCACTGACTTCCCCCTCATTCACTCCCTCGAGCCTGCGCCGTCTCAAGGCGGTTTCGCGGCCGTTTTTGTCGCGAAATTGAGTGCCGATGGAAGCACGTTGCTGTATTCGACCTACATCAATATCGAGTCTGGCTCTATCGGGTTGGCGCCTCCGTTCAGTACCGTTCCGGCCATTGCCGTCGACGCAAACGGGAATGCCTGGGTCACCGGAGGCACTTTGGGCGCCAATTTCCCGCTGGCGGGAAACGGCAGCGTTGTCACCGCCGGCGGCACCGACGCTTTCCTATTGGCGCTCGATCCTAACGGCGCCTTGCTGGCCTCCCAACTCTTCGGCGGCACCGGCGACGATGCGGGATCGTCCATCGCGTTTGGACCGGATGGCAACCTTTACCTCGCCGGTACGACGGGCTCGCCCAACTTCCCCACCACGCCAGGCGCCTATCGCACGGCGCAGGTCAGCGAGCAAGACCTGTTCTTGATGAAGATCGATCCGCGAATTGTGACGAGCCGTTTTCCCGGTTCGCAATCTCCCATCGTCTATTCAACCTACCTTGGCCCGGGTAGTTCCCCGTTTGTCGCCGCGGACGCCTCGGGGAATGCATACGTGTCCGCCACCACGACGTCGACCGCGTGGACAGCGACGCCTGGCGTGGTACAGTCGCAGTGCGCGGGCCAAGACTGCATCGATGCGGTCGTGCTCAAGGTAAGCCCCAACGGAAACAAGCTGCTTTACATGACCTACTTCGGCGGGTCGGGCACGGACACCGTGGGCGGACTGGCTGTGGACCAGGCCGGCAACGCCTACATCAGCGGTACCACGTCCTCAACGGATCTCCCCACTACCAGCGGAGCGTTCCAGCCGTCTTCCCAGGGTGGCACCGGATTTGTGGCGAAGTTTAACCCGGACGCCACCAGGCTGGTCTACGCGACTTACCTTGGCGGAAGCACCTACGACCAGGCGTTTGGCATCGCAGTGGATGGCAACGGCAACGCCTATGTGGCGGGAGGGACGGAATCCCCGGACTTCCCCATCGTCAATGCGATTCAGACCAGCCTCGCCAACACGCCCTGCATTTTCGACTATCCGTGGAGCTCAATGCCCGAGGGTGAGGGCTACTGCTCTTCGGCCGGATTCCTCAGCGTGCTGAATCCGGCCGGCGCCGCGCTAGTCTGGTCGACCTTTTTGGGCACCGCCGGCGCCAGCACCGGCACCGGCCTCGCGTCCACTGGGGGCGGCGGCGGTCCAGCCTACGCCGTGGCGCTGGATACCGCCGGCAATGTGTACGTGACGGGCCAGCGCATCGGAATCGACGAGCGCATCGTGGCCTCAAGCCCAACCGATAGCGTCGGCGTGGTGAAGATTGCGCCGCAGGGCAACCCGCTGCAGTTTCCGGCGGACGGCCTCACAAGCGGCGCATCTTTCCTCCCCGGCTTGCCTGCGCCGGGCGGCCTCGCCAGTCTCTTCCTGCACGGGCTGAATGTATCGGGCACAGTGATCGGAACCGGCAACCCGCTCCCCACCGAACTGGAAGGCGTATCCATCTTCGTCGGCGGGTTTCCCGCGCCCCTGCTGGCAGTGGCGAACATTCCGGTAGCGAATCCGGTGGGCATGCAACAGATTAATTTTCAGGTGCCCTTCGAAGCCCAAACGAATCTGGTGGAGGTGCGCTACCAGGGCCTGTCCACGTTCGTCCTGCCGCAGTTCGTCGCGCCGGGGATTTTCACGCTGCCCGATGGCTCGGGCGCCATCCAGCATGCGTCGGATTACAGCCTCGTGACAGCTTCCCATCCCGCGGTGCCCGGCGAAACGATCGTCGTCTACGCCACGGGGCTGGGCCCGGTGGGCACCTCGGTTGCAGACGGGACACCGGCGCCGGGTCCCGCGGCGATTCAGCAGCCGTGCTCTCCGTTCAGTGTCGCGTTTGGCGGCACCGCGGGCAATTTCGACGGCACATCGGCCAGCATCCTGTATGCGGGATTGTCGCCGGGCTTTGTGGGCCTCTACCAGGTGAATGTCCAAGTGCCGCCATCCACCCCGGCCGGCCCCACCAGTCTGTATATCTACTGGCCCGGTTGCTGGTTTATGGGGCCGTCGGGGAATGCCGCTTTCAGCAACACCGTCACGCTGCCCGTGCAGTGATCTTGCGATACTGACTATCGCCGGCACACTATGCTGGTCGGCAGCAACGACGCGATCGCCGCGCTGGAAGACCAGCCGCGCGAGGCGTTGGCGCTGCTCTCCCCGATAAGTGGAGCGTCGGGGGTCTTCCCGCACCGGGCGCCATTCTTTGCGCGCAACGACCGCACACCGCTGGCATCCTTCGACCGTAGAGGGTCAGGCTTGCGCGCCAACAGCACGGCCAGGAAAATGGCGGTCAAGCCCCATGAATGGCCATCCTGTGGCCAATAGAATCCGGAAATGACGTCTGGCTCCCCGGCGTGGATTCGAACCCCGATTGCCGCGCAATTCCCTGCAGCCCTTGGCAGAAGCCCCCGACACACACCGTCCTCAGGTCACGAAATGCAGGGGCTCGTCCGCCCTACAACAGCGTCAACGGGTCCACATCGATCACCAGCGCCGTCGCGCTCCACTTGCTCTCCCGCGCAAACGTCTGCGCCCGCCGCAACATCTCATTGAGCGCCGTGCGGCTGGCGGCCTTGATCAGAAACTGATACCGGTATTCGTTCTTCAGCCGCGGCACCGGCGCCTCGGCTGGCCCGAGGATCTTGATCTTCTCCGGCGCCGGCGTCAGAAAATGCCCGAGTTCCGTGCTCAGCCGCATGGCCTGCTCCTGCTGCTCGCTGCGTACCAGGATATTGGCCATGGCGCTGAACGGCGGGTAGTGCATCATACGGCGGAACTGCAGCTCCTTCTCATAGAAAGTCTGGTAATCCTGTGCCGCGGCCATCCGGATGGCATAGTGGTCGGGGTTGATGGTCTGAATCAGGACGATGCCGGGCAGGTTGCCGCGGCCCGCCCGTCCGGCGACTTGCGTCAGCAGTTGGAAAGTGCGCTCGGCCGCGCGGAAGTCGGGCAGCCCAAGCCCAACATCGGCCGACACCACGCCCACCAGCGTGACGTTGGGAATATCGTGGCCCTTGGCGATCATCT
>PMVV01000006.1 GCA_003166475.1 Bryobacterales bacterium
TACACCTACTCCGTGGTCTACCGGCAGGGCGATTTCTCCAAAACATATCAAGGCGCTTTCCAGGCCACCGCCGGCGCACACGGGGCTCGCCGCGGCCCCATCCGCGTGGACCCCCAGTACCCCTGGCATTTCATTTGGGAGGGCACCGGCGAACACTACTTCTTCAACGGCACCACCGCCTTCTGGCTGATGGGCTGGCGCGACGAGCGCTTCATCCGCGGGTCCATCCAGCGCCTGCACGATCTGAAGATCAACCGCATGCGCGTGCTGCTCTCTGGCGGGTCGTTTACCTTCTACGGCGAGCCCGCCATGATGGGCGACAACTTCACGCTATTTCTGCGGCCCTGGATCGCCGCCGATCCCGGCAGCCTCGACCACCCCGGCATCGACTATACGCGCTTCGATGTAGCCTACTGGCAAAAGTTCGAGCGCATGCTGCGCTTCGCCCGCGAGCGCGACATGATCGTTTCCGTAATCCAGGACATCAGCGACGGCCGCGTCCACCTGGCCGCGGGCAGCGAGGATGAGCATCGCTATCTGCGCTACGCCGCCGCGCGCCTGGGCGCATTCTCGAACATCACCTGGGATCTTGGCGACGACATGGACAGCTTTCGCGATGAAAAGTGGGCGCATGAGACCGGCACGCTGCTCGAAGGCTGGGACCCTTACCACCATCTCGCCACCAGCCATCCCGTGCATCGCGAGCATCAGGACCGCGCCTCCGCATGGTTCGGATTCACTTCCATTCAGGACTGGTCGCGCACCCAGCACGCCCTCATGCTGGAGGAGCGGCAGATCCAAATGAAGACCGGCCGCATCATCCCGCAGGCCAACGAAGAGTACGGCTACGAGGATCACTACCCGCACTGGGCGCCCGGCATGGGAGGCGATTCGGCCGAGACGCTACGGCACGTGGCCTGGGATATCGCCATGGCCGGCGCCTACGGGACCGCCGGCGAAACCGCGCGGCGCGGCATCAACATCTGGCCCGATACCGGTGGCGGCTGGATCAACGGACGCGGCGACGACACCATGGTAATGCTCAAGGGCTATGAGCACATGGTGGACTTCTTCACCAGCTTCGAATGGTGGAAGACGGAACCGCACGACGCGCTGGTCGACAGCGGCGCATATTGCCTGGCGAAGGCCGGCGAGATTTACGCGGTCTACCTGCCCAACGGCGGCGATGTTACCGTCACTCTGGAGCCGGGCCGCTACGAGGCAGCCTGGTTCAGCGCTTTCACCGGCGAATGGGTGCCCTTGCCGCCCGTTGAGGGACCGCGCTGGAAATCCCCGCAGNNGGCGGGCTTTAGCCCGCGCGGGGCTTTAGCCCCGCTGAAACCGCAGCCGCAGTCCCCTCGTCTCAATTAGCATGGCCCCTAGCAGCACCAAACCTGGAAGTGTGCGCCGCCGGATAATCTCCGGATGTTTGCTGGTCCTCAGTCTTTCCCTTGCGCAAGCGCTGCCAGCCGAAGACCGCATTACACTCGCCGTCGACGATACCCGCCGCGCGGTGCTGCCAAACAATGTCACCCCGCGCATCCAGTCCGGCACGGACTTGGGACCGGTGGACCCGTCTCTGGATCTTCCCTACGTCACTCTGGTGCTCAAACCCTCGTCCAGCCAGCAGGCCGATCTCGACCAGCTATTGGCGCAACAGCAGGACCCCTCCTCACCCAACTACCACCGCTGGCTAACTTCTGAGCAATACGCGGACCGCTTCGGACTAAGTCAGCCCGATATAGACAAGATCGTAACCTGGCTAGGCCAACATGGTCTCGCCCTCAAGTCCGTCGCGCGCTCGCGCAACGCAATCGCCTTTGGCGGCGCAGCCAGCCAAATCGGCAGCGCCTTTAGTGTCCGGATTCACAGCTACAATGTGGGCGGCGAGCAGCACTACGCCAATAGCACCGACCCCACCATCCCCGCGGCCTTCCAGGGCGTGGTACTTACCATTCGCGGGCTCCATGACTTCCGCTTGAAGCCCAGGCTGCGGCCCAGCGCACATCCGCGCGATAACCTCCAGGGCGCTGAACAGCTAGCTCCGGACGATATAGCCACCATTTACAACATCACTCCTCTTTACGACGCCGGCATCGACGGAGCGGGGCAGAAGCTGGCGATCGTCGGGCAGACCGACATTATCCCGGCGGACATCCAGCAATATCGCAGTTACTTCAATCTTCCGGTGAACAACCCAACCACTATACTGGTCCCCCTCAGCCAGGATCCGGGAATTCAAGCGAACTCAGGAGACTTAGGAGAATCCGAGCTCGATCTGGAATTCGCCGGCGCGGTGGCGCGCAACGCCACTATTTACTTTGTGACTTCAACCAACGTGGAAGACTCGCTCTCATACGCCGTCACCGATAACGTGGCCCCCATTGTTTCTACCAGCTATGGCGACTGCGAATTGGACACGGGGTCTGCGGGCGCGCAGGCTCTGCAGCAATTGGGCATGCAAGCCAATGCGCAAGGCCAGACCATCTTCGCCGCCTCGGGCGATGCCGGCGCACTGGACTGTTACGGCGACGGCGGCGCCATCAATAACGAGTTGTCGGTGGATATGCCGGCGTCCCTTCCGCAGGTGACAGGTGTGGGCGGCACGCAATTCAACGAGGGAAGCGGAACCTATTGGAGTTCCACGAACACCAGTAACCGGGCGTCGGCGCTGTTCTACATTCCCGAGATCGCCTGGAACGAGGGATTTAACCCGCAATTCCCCGCTGGGCCGGAGGCCACCGGCGGCGGCGAAAGCGTCTTTTTCACCAAACCATCCTGGCAGACCGGCGCAGGCGTTCCCAACGACGGCGCTAGAGACGTCCCGGATGTGTCGCTGTCGGCTTCCCCCGATCACGATGGCTACCTGATGGTCTCCCAAGGGAGCCTTCAGGTTATCGGAGGGACCTCGGTGGGGGGGCCCCAATTCGCTGGAATTGGCGCGTTGCTGAGCCATTATCTGGTCAAAAACGGCATTCAGTCGAGCCAGGCTCTCGGCAACATCAACCCGACGCTTTATAAACTCGCGTCGGTCGCGGGCGTCTTTCATGACATCACCACGGGAAGCAATATGGTTCCTCCTTGCGCAGGCGCAGGCTGCACCGCAGTCGGGTACAGCGCGGGCCCAGGCTATGATCGGGTCACGGGTCTCGGGACCCCGAATGTCTACAACCTGGTTGCCGCCTGGCACGGCGGCAGTGTGACCAGCAAAGGGAGCGTTACCATGGCTCTCGCGGCCAGCGCGGCGAGTGTCACGTTTAGCGAAACCACAGTACTGACGGCTACCGTGACGAGCGCCAGCGGCGCGGCGCCGACGGGCACCGTAACTTTCTCCACGGGGAGCTATGCGCTGGGCACGGCAGCCCTCAACGCCAACGGCGTAGCCACTCTCACGCTCAGCGGCGTGCAGTTGCCCGTGGGCGGCAATAGCATCACGGCGCAATACAACGGCGACACTAACTACTTCGGCGCAGCGGCCACGGCCAGCGTCACGGAGACATCGCCCACTACTGGCCCGCCTTCGGTCGGAGGCGTGTCCAACGCAGCTTCCTACACCCAGGCCTTCGCTCCGGGTGGGATTGTGAGCGTCTTCGGCACGCTACTGGCTCCCGCTGCAGGCGTCGCCGATACCGTGCCTTTGCCCACCATTCTGGCAGGCGCATGGGCGACCATCAACGGCATTCCCGCGCCCCTCTATTTTGTGTCCGACAAGCAAATGAACATTCAGATTCCGTATGAAGTGCCCGTGAACTCGACCGCGACTCTAAGGATCGAGAACGGCGCGAGCGCCTTCTTCCCGTTCAACGTAGCCGCCACCGCGCCGGCGATCTTCACCATGAACCAGCAAGGCACGGGTCAAGGCGCCATTTTGAACACTTCGTATCAATTGGTCGACACGTCGCATCCAGCCACGCCGGGCCCCAATACTTACATCCAGATTTACTGCATGGGCTTGGGGGCGGTCAGCAATCAGCCGGCGGACGGCGCAGCGGCGCTTTCGAGTCCGCTGTCTGAAACCAGCACCCTCCCGCAAGTGACCGTCGGCGGCATCTCGGAAACCGCAACTTTCTCCGGCTTGGCGCCCGGCTTCGTAGGCCTGTATCAAGTGAATGCCCTGGTGCCATCCGGAGTGACCGCCGGCCCTGCCGTCCAGGTCACGATCTCCATCGGAGGAGTCGCCTCGAACACCGTCACCATCGCGGTCGCTCAGTAACCAGTGGGGCAGGCTCTCAGCCTGCGGCGGCCTCTCAGGCCGCCCCGCCGCGCTTTCGCAAAAATGCCCACCCCATCATCTTGCATTTCCAAAACTTGTAGGGTACACTCAGAAAAGTTACGCATGTCAAGCAGTTCCACAAACCGGTTCCTTCGCATACTTACCCCGTCCCATCTCTCTATACCGGTAGCCATTATTATTATTATCGTATTGGTCATCGTAGCCGGCCCCGCTTGAGGCCGCATCGGACGAGTTCCGAGGCCACCAGCGGGGCGAACCAAGCCGGCTGGTGGTCTTTTTTGTTTTTGGACAGCGTTTTGTTGAGGAATATATGTCGACTCTGATGAATGGCGCGAAAATGCTGCTGGAATGTCTGGCGCGCGAAGGCGTGGATTGCTTCTTCGGATATCCCGGAGGCGTCACCCTGCCCTTGTACGATGCCATCTATGACCACCACATACGCCATGTGCTGGTCCGCCACGAAGAAAATGCCTGCTTCGCCGCGGAAGGCTACGCGCGCGTCACCGGCAAGGTGGGCGTCTGCTGCGCCACCTCCGGCCCGGGCGCAACCAACCTGGTCACCGGCCTGGTCGACGCCATGATGGATTCCATCCCCATCGTCGCGCTCACCGGCCAGGTCACCAGCAAGCTCATCGGCAGCGACGCCTTCCAGGAAGCCGACACCTTCGGCATCACTCGCTCCTGCACCAAGCACAACTACCTGGTCAAGAAGCTGGAAGATCTCCCGCAGGTGGTTCACGAGGCGTTCTACATCGCCGCCAGCGGCCGTCCCGGTCCCGTGCTGGTCGATATCCCCAAGGATGTGTTCCAGGCGCAGGGCCATTACACGCCGGTCACTTCCATCCACCTGCCCGGATACAAGGTGTTCACCGAAGGCCACACCGGTCAGATTCGCCGCGCGGCGCAAATGATGTGGGAGGCCGAGCGGCCCTTCGTCTATGCGGGCGGCGGTATCGTCGCGGCCAACGCCTCCGCCGAGTTGCGCGAAATGGTGGAACTCCTTGACGTGCCCGCGGTCTTGACCCTCATGGGTCTCGGCGCTCTGCCCTCGACCCATCCCAACTTCGTCAGCATGACCGGCATGCACGGCGGTTACGCCGCCAACATGGGCATGACTCACTGCGATGTGCTGATTGCCCTGGGTGTGCGCTTCGACGACCGCGTCACCGGACGCCTGGCCGCCTTCGCGCCCCACGCCAAGGTGATCCACGTGGATATCGATCCCGCGGAAATCGGAAAAAACCGCGCCGCCGACGTGCCCATCGTGGGCGATGTGAAACGCGTGCTCGGCCGCTTGAACACGGTGCTCGCCGAAACGCGCCCCGAACGCAAGGAACGCCTGGCGGCCGCCCGCCGGTCCTGGTGGTCCCAAATCCGCGCCTGGAAAGCCGAGCATCCCCTCGTGCCGGTCACCTCCGATTCCGAAATCAAGCCGCAGCACCT